>NZ_JBHWGV010000173.1:0-14373 GCF_042732955.1 Kitasatospora sp. NPDC059747
GCCCGCCCGCGCCCCGGCCCCCCCGCCGCCCGCCCCCCCCCCGGCCCCCGGGCCGGTGCGGGCGCGCAGGCGGCGCAGCATGCGGGCGTCCTGGACGCCGCCCGCGCGGGCGGCCGTCTCGGTGGTCGCACCGTGGGCGATGAGGTGTTCCGCGCGCTCGACGCGCAGCTCCTGTTGGTAGCGCAGCGGGGTGCGGCCGGTGGCCTCGGTGAAGTGCCGGGTGAGGGTGCGTTCGCTGACACCGGAGGCGGCGGCGAGGTCGGTGAGGCCGAGCCGGGTGTCGAAGCGGGCGTCGATGAGGTCCTGGGCGCGGTGGACGGCGTCGACGAGGTGGCCGCGGTGCCGCAGCATCGCGCTGGCCTGCCGCTCGTCGCCGTTGCGCCGGGCGTAGACGACCATCTCGCGGGCGATCCGGGCGGCCGCCGCCGGGCCGTTCCGCACGGCCACGAGGTGCAGCGCGAGGTCGATGCCGCTGGCGATCCCGGCCGAGGTCACGACCCGGTCGTCGACGACGTAGAGCACGTCGCGCACGACGCTCGCCCGCCGGTAGCGCTGGGCGAGCTCCTCCTGGAGGTCGTGGTGGGTGGTGCACCGCCGGCCGTCCAGCAGCCCGGCGCGGCCGAGCGCGTCGGCGCCGGCGCACACGCTGGCCACCGTCCCGCCGGCGGCGTGGTGCGCGGCCAGCCGCTCCAGCGTGGCCGCGCTCAGCGCGCCGTTCTGCCGCAGCGTGACCGACCGCCAGCCGGGGACCACCAGGAGGTCCCCGGGTGACAGCTCCGGCCACGCGGTGGCGGCCCGCAGCGCGATGCCCTGCGCCGTGGGGACGTCCTCCTGCTCGGCCACGTACGCGCTCTCGTAGCCGAGGCCGTGGTCGGCCGCGGTGGAGAACACCTGGGCGGGCCCGGCGAGGTCCAGCAGGTGTACGTGGGGGACGAGCAGGAAGACGACTCGGGTCACGATCCGGTCAGCTCCTTGACGGTGGTGACGGTGGCGAAGCGGCCGGCCAGAGCGTACTCGGTGCGGGCGATGATGTCGTCCGTCGAGAGGGTGCGCGGGTCGGCGAGGACCTCGGCGAGGCTGCGCGCGGCGGGGGCGTCGCGGTGCTCGATGGGGTGGGTGGCGGTGGCGTCGGTGACGAAGACGACCTCGTAGCCGAGGTCGGCGGCGACCCGGGTGGTGGTCTCGCAGCACTGCTCGGTGCGGATGCCGCTGACGACGACGCCGCCGACGCCGTGCTGGGTGAGCACCTGCTGGAGGTTGGTCGTGGTGAACGCGTTGTGCGAGGTCTTGGTGACGACGGGCTCGCCCTCGGCGGGCGCCAGGCCGTCGATGAGGCGGACGAAGCCGCGGGCCGGGTCGAAGACCGTGCCGGTGCCGGGCTCGGAGTGCAGGACCCAGACGACGAGGTCGCCGCGGCCGCGGGCGTGCTCGACGAGCTCGTTGACCCGCTCGACGATCGCGGGGTTGGAAACGGCGGCCCAGTTCTCGCGCTGCCGGAAGGATTCCTGGACGTCGATGACGAGGAGTGCGTTCTTCATGCCTCGATCATGGCGCTCGGCGGGGGCCCGCGCGTAGACACCATCGGGCCCCGATGCGGAACGATCCGGTCATGCGCTACCGGGCTTCCGGGCGGGTCAGGCGCCAGAACAGGTCCTCGCCGGTCTCGGCCGGGGCGACGGGCTCGACGGGCAGGCGGCGGTGCTCGGTGAAGCCGAGCCGGGCCGGGATCGCGCCGCTGGCCAGGTTGGCCGGGTCGTGGCAGACCTCGACGTACTCGACGCCGGGCAGCCGGAACGCCTGCTCGACCAGGGCGCGCGTGGCCCGGGTGGCGATGCCGCGGCCGGTCGCGGCCGGGTGCAGCCAGTAGCCGATCTCGCGGCCCTCGTCGGGGGAGTCCTCGCGCCGGTACAGCGAGCAGGCGCCGACGATGGAGCCGTCCTGCACGATCGCGTAGGTGTGGTTGTCGTTCGCCCACTGCTCCTCGCGGCGGGCCAGGAAGTCGGTGGTGGACTCCAGGCTGTGCCCGGCCACCCACGGCATGAACGGGCGCAGGTGCTCCAGCGACTCCTCGATGACGCGGAAGAGCTCGGGGAGGTCGGCCTGGCCGCGGAAGGTGCGCAGCAGCAGGCCGTCGTTCAGGTCGATCACCGGTTCGGGCAGGCTCATCTCCGGAGGATGCCACGGCCCTCCCGGGCCGCGCACCCCGAATTCGGGCGGGTGCGGTCCGGGAGGGCCGTGGCGAGGGGTGGGACGCGTCAGCCGTGCGTCACGCACTTGTTGGCGCTGTTCGACCACAGGCCCTGGAGGTCGAAGGTGCCGGTGCTCAGCGTCACGTATGCGTCGAGCTGGACGCACGCGTCGCCGATCTCGCCGCCGCCGCCGTTCCAGCCGATGCTGGGCCAGAAGTCGGTGACGGTCTCCGCGTACTCGTGGGTCTCGGTGGACTCGATGCCCGAGAGCAGGCGGCCGTCGGTGAAGGTCGTGCAGGCGCCCGCGCCGTTGTCGGGGATGTACGGCAGGTTGGTGTAGGCGAGCTTGCCGTACGACGTGGAGGTGAAGTCGTGCCAGGCGCAGAAGCCGGAGTTGGGGAAGCCGTCCGGGTGCGTCTTGGTGGGGGAGAGCACGACGTACTGGGCGTTGAGGTTCGGCGCCTGGGTGGTGTTGCCGAAGTGCGCGGCGGCCTTGCCGGCCTCGGCGGCGATCTGCGCGGCCGTCGCGTTGGCCGGCGCGGCGGCGGACTTGTCGAACCAGACCCCGGCCAACGGCGAGGTGGTCGGGTGGTTGACGTGGACGCCCTTGGTGCCGCAGGTCACCGTGCCCTTGGGGACGCCCTCGCAGTACTGGTCGAGGATGGTGCCCCAGGTGTCCTTGGCGCCGTAGAGGCCCTTGAACATGTTCTGCATGTCGGTCGCGACCCCGGCCGGGTCGGACGACCACTGGGTGCCCCAGAAGACCAGGTAGACCTTCGGGGTGGGGGAGACCACGCCCTGGCTCGCGCTGGACCCGACCGACAGGGTGTCGGACGCGGCCGTGACCGCGCGCTGCGAGGCGGCCGCGGCGGGGTCGAGCGGCTTGAGGCCGAAGTGGGCGGCGGCGGTGGCGGGTTGCGCCGCCTGGGCGCCGGTGGCCAGCGAGGTGGTCCCGAAGGCCGCCAGGGCCAGCGCCGCGAGGGTGTGGGCGGCGGCCTTGAAGGTTGTGCGCATGCGTCTGCTCCCGGATGTGAGGGTGTGAGGGCGGGGCGAACTGCCTGCGTGCGGAAGGGTGTTCGGATGGAGCCCCGACACCTCACCAGTTCGGGCGGCGTCCGTCCAGACGTGCGGGAGCGGCGGCGCGAAGGCTTTGCCGTGCCTATGCCAAACTCTCGTGCGGTTCTAGCCGTCGGGCGGGTTTGGACGGCGCCCGGGCGGGCCGCCTGGGCCGGGCGGCCGGTGACGGACGGTCATCACCGGGCGGGGCAGCCGTCGTCCGGCCGTCCGGGGATCGTACGATCAAGCAATGTCTGACATCACGGAAACCACGCCGGGCTGGCTCGCGCCCGAGGAGCTCGAAACGACCCGGGCGCAGATGCCGATCCTGTACGTCGAGGCTGTGCCGGTGCGGGTCGACGAGTCCGGGGAGGTCACCCAGATCGGGCTGCTGCTGCGGATCGGGCCGGACGGGACGGTCAGCCGCACGCTGGTGTCCGGGCGCGTGCTGCACCACGAGCGGATCCGCGACGCGCTGCTGCGGCACCTGGAGAAGGACCTCGGGCCGGTGGCGCTGCCACGGATCCCGGCCTCGCTGCAGCCGTTCACCGTCGCCGAGTACTTCCCGACGCTCGGCATCACCGAGTTCCACGACCCCCGTCAGCACGCCGTGTCGCTCGCCTACGTCGTGCCCGTCTCCGGCGACTGCCGGCCGCGCCAGGACGCGCTCGACCTGGTCTGGTTCAGCCCGGCGGAGGCCGCCTCGCCGCTGGTGCAGCAGGACATGCCGGGTGGTCAGGGGGTCCTGCTCAAGCGGGCGCTGGCGCACGTCGGCTGCCTGAGCTGACGGCGGAAACGCTTCTTTCGGGGATTGAAGGCTTGTTGCCGGGTTCGTGAGGTCGGCGGAGCCGGCGCATCAGAACCAGACGCGGGGCAGGTCCTGCCAGTCGGACTCGACCGGCAGGACCAGCCCGGTCCGCTCCCGGACGTCGGCGGTGCGGTCGGCGCGGGCGCCCGGAGCGGCTACGTCGGCCTCGGCGTACCGCCGGTGGGCGTCCGGGTCGGCCCAGAGCGTCACGACGAGGTGGTGTTCGCGGTCGCGGAAGACGTCCGGGGCGACGCGGGCGACCACGCCCCCGAGCAGGCCGCCGGCCGCGGCCGACGCCGGATCCCAGGCCGAGCGCAGGGCGGCGAGGAAGTGCTCTTCGCGGCCGGGGTGGAGGCGGCAGTCGTCGACGCGCAGCACGGTGCCGCGCGTCAGGGCCTCGTGCAGGTCGGCGGCCTCCCCCGGGATGTCGAGGACGGTGGGGCCGGCCGCGTTCTCCAGCACCGCGTACCGCTGTTCCGGTGTCGGCTCGTCCTCGGCGGGTTCGCTCATGCGGAAGCGGGCGTAGCCCATTTGGTCGGCGTCGATGGCGGCGTTGCGCTCGTCCCTGAAGTCGAGGTATGCGGCCTCGTCGGCCCAGACGTCCAGCACGCACGCGCGCGGGCCGTCCGGCTCCCGGGCGCTGACCTGCCCGACCAGCCCCGGGTGGCCCGGGAGCGCCGTCCACTCGCTCCGCCCGCTCCGGTAGCGCTCCAGTGCCTCCGGCCGGACGTGGCAGTCCCTCCACTTGATCCACATGCGGACCATCATCGGCGGTCGCGCCCGGCCGGCGTCAAGCGGCCCGCGCCGGCCGGCTGTCCGAGCCGACGGCTCATCCGAGGCCGGGCAGGACCTGCCAGTCGGCTTCGAGCGGCAGGGCCAGCCCGGTCAGCGCGCGGACGTCCGCGGCGACGCCCGCGCGTGCGCGCAGGGCGGCCACGTCCCGCTCCGCGTAGCGCTGGTGGGCGTCCGCGCCCGTCCACAGCGTCGCGACGAGGTACCGGTCGTCCGCGAGGCGGGTGACGGCGCCGGCGAGCATGCCGCCGGCCGTCGCCATGGCCGGGTTCCAGACGCGTCGCTGGGCGTCGAGGAAGTGCTCGGCGCGGCCCGGGTGGAGGTGGCAGTCGGCGACGCGCAGGGCGGTGCCGCGGGCGAGCGCGTCGTCCAGGCCGGCGGCCTCCCCCGGGATGTCGAGGACGGAGGCGCCGGTCGTCACCGAGGTCACCTGCCAGCTCCCCGGCTCGGGTCCTTCCCCGTCGCGACGCCCGGACCGCTCGGCGGACGCCGCCGTGACGATCTCGTCGTGGCGCACCGCCATGAAGGCGGTGTAGGCCTCCTCGCCGGCCCAGACGCCGAGCACGTGCGCCCGCTCGCCGCCGGCCTCCCAGCCCCCGACCTGCCCGACCAGCCCCGGCTGGTCCGCGATGGCCGCCCATTCGCGCTGCGCGTCCGCGAAGTCTTCCCGTCCGCCGGGCAGCACGCGGCAGTTGATCCACTTGATCCACATGGGGCCATCATCGGTGGTCGGGCCGGACCGGTGCCAGCCTCCGGGGTTCCGGCCGACACGGAATCACGGTCCGTAGAAAGGACGTTGACAGAGCGTCCGGAAACGGGTTCAGTGCGTCCTCGGCAATCTGCGTGAGGAGTGGACGTGAGTGCGGTCGGTGCGGGGCCGGAGGCGCCGCGGCAGCAGCCGGTGGCGATGGCGTACGAACAGGTCGGGTTCAACGGGGCGTTCGCGGCCGCGCTGACCCGCGTGGTGGGCTCGATGCCCGCACTGTACGTGACACTGGCGATCGTCGGCGGATGGATGGCGCTCGCGACCTGGGGGCCGCTGCACACGCTCGACCCGTACCCGTTCGCGTTCCTGCTGTTCCTCGACAACGTCGTCCAACTGGTGCTCTGCCTGGTGATCCTGGTCGGCCAGCGGGTGCTCGGGATGGCGGCGGACCGGCGGGCGGTGCAGACCTACGAGAGCGCCGAGGCGATCTTCGAGCGGGTCGCCGACCTCCAGGCGCACCTGGACCGGCACGACCTCGCGCTCGGGCGCGGCGTCAGCCTGCTGGAGACCAGCCGCCACCCGTGGATCGAGCGCCACCGCGTGCAGCACCCGCCGCAGGCGATCGACCAGGCGACCACGGTCAACGGGCGGATCGCCGCGTGGCTGACCGGACGGCTGGGCAGCATGTGGGCGTTCTACGTCGCCGCGGGCACGCAGGTGGTGTGGATCGGGATGGCCGAGTCCGGCCTCCAGACCTTCGACCCGTACCCATTCGCGTTCATGAGCTTCCTGTCCACCCTCGCCCAGCTGGTGTTCATGATCGTCATCATGGTCGGACAGGACGTCATCGGCCGGGCCGGCGACCGCCGCGCCGAGCAGACGCTGCTGGACGCCGAGGCCGTCCTGCACGAGTGCCGCCGGATGAAGGCGCGCCTGGAGGCGCAGGACCGCGTCATCGACAGCCTCGCCGACTACACCAGCGCCCAGGTCACCAAGCACCTGGCGCGGGCCATCCACCAGAGCCGCCTGGAGGCCGCCGTCGAGGACGGCCGGGAGCCCGGCAGCGGGCCGGGGCTGCTGCCCTGGGACGAGCTGCCGGAGGAGCTCCGGCAGGCCAACCGCCGCCAGGCGCGGCGGCTCGGCGACCGGCTGGCCGCCGTCGGCTGCCTGATGGTGCCGACCTCCGAGCAGCCGCCGGGCGCCGACGGCCCGCCGCCCGTCGACTTCACCGAGGAGGAGGCGGAGGTCCTCGCCCGGCTGGAGCACGAGCACGGGCTGAGCGCGCCCGCCGTCCTCGGCCCGGGCGCGCTGCCGGGCCAGCGGGACGGCCGGGACGCCGAGCAGGTGCCGTGGGCGGAGCTGTCCCCGAACGCCCGCGCGCGGACGGTCGCTTCGGTGCGCCGCCTGCCCGCCGTGCTCGCCGACGTCGGCTTCCAGGTGCTGCGCACCGGCCACGGCGCCGACGGGCCGGGCGAGCCGGACTTCACGCCCGAGGAGTGGGCGACGCTGGGCCGGTCCCTGATGGCCGCCGGCGTGCTGGTGGCGCTCGCCGAGGGCGTCGCCGACGCGGAGGAGATCATCGCGCTGGTCAAGCTGCTGCGCGAGGCCGGCGTGACCCACCCGCGCCGCTTCGTGCGGGAGCTGGCCGCGTCGTCGACCTTCGACACCGGGCTCCAGCCCGCGACGCGCTACGCCGACTACGAGCGGCCCGCGCTGGCGGTGATCCGCGAGGCGACGCGGATCGTCGCGAGGGTCGCCCCCGACGAGGTCGACGGGTTCCGGGAGTTCCTGCTGGAGATCGCCACGGTCGTCGCCGACGCCAACAACGAGGGCGGCTTCTTCGGCCTCGGCGCCCGGCCCCGGGTGCCCACCGAACTGCGGGCGATGGAGGCCGTGCGCACGGCCACCGAACTCGACCGGCCCGAACCGGCGGTGTCGCTGGTGCGGCGGAAGCGGAAGTCGTAGGGCCTGTCTCAGGGCAGCGTCGGCACCTTGACCTGGTTGAACGCGTAGTAGACGGCCAGCAGTCCGTGGACGGCGAGGGCCGCGGGTGCGGACAGGAACGCCAGGCCGACGGTGAGCGGGTAGACGACCATGCCCACCTCGAACCGCCACCGGGCGGCCCGGGCCGCCGCGATGTCGACCCGCGCGTCGAAGCAGTGGCCGGTGCGCGTCGCGTGGTTCCAGAACAGTGAGAACAGCACGGCGTGCCCGACCATCACCCCGCCGTACACCGCCGCGGCGACGTTCGCGGCCGAGCCGTTGCGCAGGTTCTGCGCGACCAGCGCGGTCGGGAACGGCAGCGCCGAGACCAGCATGAGCAGGAGCAGGTTGACGAACACCAGCGTGCGGTCCACCCGGGCCAGGTGCACGAACAGCGTGTGGTGGTTGACCCAGATGACCCCGATCACCAGGAAGCTCACCGCGTACGCGAAGTAGGACGGCCACTGCGCGCCGAGCGCCCGCCACAGCTCGGCCGCGCCGTGGCCCTGCGGGACCTTGATCTCCAGGATCAGCAGCGTGATCGCGATCGCGAACACCCCGTCGCTGAACGCCTCGACCCGGCCCGTGTCCGTCGTCGCCACCGGCCGCGCCGGCTCCACCGTCTCCACCGGGCGAGGATCCCAGCCGGGCGCGGGCACCCGGCGGCGCAACGCCGTGGCGCCGGGTGCGATGCGGCGGCCTGATTTACCAGCTCTCCATACTTTTCGGGTGGCGGTGGTCACGGTGAGTCACATCTGATAGAGATCGCACACCCGACCACGGTGCGTGCGCCTGACCGCCCCCGCACCACAGGAGGACGAGCCATGCACCTGGAGATCACCCCGATCGACGCGTTGCGCCGTGCGGCCGCCCGCCCCCTCGGCGGCCCCGCCCTGCACTACGAGGAATCCGCGGTCGGCTACCCGGAACTGCTGGACCGCGCGGGCCGCCTCGCCGAGGTGCTCGCCGCGGGCGGGGTGACGGCCGGGCGGCGGGTCGCCTACCTGGGGCTCAACAGCCCGACGCTGCTCACCACCTACCTGGCCTGCGGCTGGCTGGGCGCCGCCTTCGTCCCGGTGGACCACCGGCTCGGCGCGGCGGAGACCAGAGAGGTGCTGCGCGACTGCGGGGCGCACACCGTCGTCGCCGAGCCGGGGCGCGCGCCACTGGTCGGCCCTGCGCCGGGTACGCGCCTGCTGCTCATCGACGACGACCCTGCCGCGCCCCTGACGGACGTACCCGGTCCGCACTGGACGCCGCTCGCCGCCGCGCTCGCCGCCGCCACGCAGCCGCCGCGCGAACCGGTGCCCCTGGACGCCGACGACCTCGCCGTCCTGCTCCACACCGCGGGCACCACGGGCCGCCCGAAGGCCGTCAGGATCACCCACGGCAACCTCTGGTGGAGCGGTGCCAACGTCGACGCGGCGATGGTCACGCGCGAGGAGGACGTCAACCTGGTCGTCACCCCGCTGTCCCACGTCGGCGGGCTCGCCTGCTTCACCCTGCGCAGCCTCGGCCACGGCGGCACCACCGTCGTCCGGCGCCGCTTCGACCCGCAGCGGACCCTGTGCGACCTCGTCGAGCTGAGGGTCAACACGTTCTTCGCCGCCCCCTCGATGTACGCGGCGCTCGCCCGCCTGCCCGGCTTCGCCGCCGCCGACCTGTCCGCGCTGCGCTGCGCCGTCGTGGCGGGCGCCCCGGTGCCCGCGCGGCTGGTCCTCGACTACGCGGCGCGCGGGGTGATGCTGCAACAGGCGTGGGGGCTCACGGAGACGGCGTCCTTCGCCTCCTACCTGCCGCCGGAGCTCACCGTCGCGAAGGCGGGCTCGGCGGGCCGGCCGATGCCGTTCACCCGGCTGCGGATCGTCGACCCGGACTCGGGCGCGGACGTGTCCGGGCCGGACGAGCCCGGCGAGGTGTGGGTGAGCGGGAAGCACGTCTCGCCGGGCTACTGGCTCGGCGAGGAGGCCCTGCGGGACGACGACGGCTGGTTCCGCACCGGGGACCTCGGCCGGCTGGACGCCGACGGCTGCCTGTACCTGGTCGACCGGCTGGCGAACGCGCTCGTCCGGGACGGCGGGACGGTCCACCCGGCCGAGGTCGAGCGCGCGCTCACCGGCTGCCCCGGCCTGCGGGAGCTCGCCGCCGTCGGCGCGCCGCACGACGGGCAGGGCGCGGCCGTCGCCCTGGTGGCCGTCGCGGAGCCGGGGAGCGCCCCGACGCTCGACGCGGTGCGGGAGTTCGGCGCCGGGCGCCTCGCACCGCACGCGCTCCCGGTGCGGCTGCACCTCGTCGACGCGATCCCGCGCAACGGCGCCGGGACGGCGGACCCGACCGCCCTGCGGTTGCTGCTGGCGGCCGCGCCCCGGACCGTCCCGCGGCGGGCGGCTCGGGACGGCCTCCTGGAGCAGGTGCCGCAAGCGCCCCGGGTGGAAGGCGAGTCGGCCGGCTTCGCCCCGCTCGTGGTGTCCGCGCGGACGCCG
This sequence comes from Kitasatospora sp. NPDC059747, assembly GCF_042732955.1. Taxonomy (NCBI): domain Bacteria; kingdom Bacillati; phylum Actinomycetota; class Actinomycetes; order Kitasatosporales; family Streptomycetaceae; genus Kitasatospora; species Kitasatospora sp. NPDC059747. The sequence continues at coordinate 10,018 of NZ_JBHWGV010000173.1, forward strand.
GGGGCGCTGGCGGCGCAGGCCGGGCGGCTGGCCGATGCGCTGGACGGCGGCGTGCGCCCGCAGGACGCGGCGCTCTCGCTCCTCGCGGGGCGGGCCCTGTTCGAGCACCGGGCCGTCGTGGCGACGGCCGACTCGGACGCCGTCCGCGCGGCCCTGCGGGCGCTGGCCGAGGGCGGCGCGGCGCCCGGTCTCGTCGCCGGTGCCGCGCCACCGGGCCGCCGGGACGACGGCGTGGTCTTCGTCTTCCCCGGCCAGGGCAGCCAATGGGCGGGCATGGGGCGGGAGTTGTGGCACGACGAGCCGGTGTTCGCGGAGCGGATGGCGCAGTGCGGGCGGGCGCTGGCCCCGCACGTGGACTGGTCGCTCGTGGACGTCGTGCACGGTGTCGGCGGCGCACCGCCGGTGGAGCGCGTGGACATCGCCCAGCCGGTGACGTTCGCGGTGATGGTCTCGCTCGCGGCCCTGTGGGAGGCGTACGGGGTCCGCCCCGCGGCCGTGCTGGGCCACTCGCAGGGCGAGATCGCGGCGGCCTGCGTCGCGGGCGCGCTGTCCCTGGAGGACGCCGCCCGGACGGTCGCGCTGCGCAGCCGCGCCATCGGCGACCGGCTGGCCGGCCGGGGCGGCATGGTGTCGGTGCCGCTGCCCGAGGGCCGGGTGCGGGACTGGATCCGCGCGTGCGGGGACGGCGTCGAGGTCGGCGCGGTCAACGGGCCGGAGCGCACGGTGGTGGGCGGGGAGAGCTCGGCGCTCGGCGCCTTCCACGCCGAGCTGGTGGGGCGCGGCATCGACGTGCGGATGGTCCCGGTCGACTACGCGTCGCACACCGCGCAGGTGGTCGGGGTCGAGCGCGACATCGCCGAACTCCTGGGCGATGTGAGGGCGTTGACGCCGGCAGTGCCGTGGTTCTCGACCGTCGACGGGGCGTGGGTGGCCGGCCCGGTCGACGCCGGGTACTGGTACCGCAACCTGCGCGAACCGGTGCTGCTCGACCCGGCCGTGCGGGCGCTGGCGGCCCAGGGGTTCACCGGCTTCGTGGAGGTCAGCGCGCACCCGGTGATGACGACGGCGATCGGGGCGACGCTGGCCGACGCGGGCGTGGCCGCCGGAGCGTCCGTGGTGTGCGGCACGCTGGCGCGCGGCGAGGGCGGCCGGGAACGGTTCGCCCGCTCGCTCGCGGAGGCGTTCGTCCGGGGCGCCCCGGTGGACTGGACGCCGATGCTCCCGCCCGGCGCGCGCCGGGTCGACCTGCCGACGTACCCGTTCCGGCGGCGGCAGCGGTGCCGGCCGGCGGAGTCCGTCGAGTAGCGTGCCCGCCGGGCTTCACTCTCGCCGGGCTTCACTGTCGCCGGGCTTCACTTGCGTGGGCAGGGCCTCGTCGTGGCGCCCGTCCGGCCGTCGACCAGCCGCAGGTGGTCGTGCTCGCCGCAGTCGTCGAGCAGGAGCACCCGGTCGCCGAGCGGGACGGGCGGTGTGGCCCGCGAGCCGCGCCGCCAGAGCACCCGGCCGCCCCGGACGGCGACGACGGCCCACGCCGCGCGGTGGATCAGCAGCGCGTAGAGGCATCCGGGTGCCGGGACGAGGTGGGCGTAGAAGTTCCGGCGCTCGCGCCGCGGGACCTTCAGCGGCCAGCGGAGCCCCGTGAGCCACCGGTCCCCGCCGAGGCCGCCGAGCCGGGCCGAGACGATCCGCTCCCCGCGGATCGCGGCCGGGTCGTCGTGCGTCCCGTCCAGCCGGACGGTCGTGTAGAGCCTGCCGGCTACCTCGACGACCTGCGGGTCCGAGAGGTGCAGGGGCCGCCGCAGGGAGAAGAAGGTCCGCACCCGTCCCTGTCCGATCCCTCCGACCTCTCCGATCTCTCCGAGTGGCCGGAGGTGTGCCACCCGGCGGTCGTCGACCCGGGCCCAGGCCGCCGAGGGCACCTCGCCGTCCGTCCCGGCGCCGCGCCAGCGAGTGGAGGGGTACCCCGTGGTGAGGGAGCCGAGTGCGGTGCCGGTGGCGGGGTCGAACCACTGCACGGTGTCCCTGCGCGGGTGCGCGGTGAAGACGACCGGCCCGGGCAGGTGATCGGCGGCGACGAGGTGCAGGCGGGCCGGGTAGCGGTTCATGGTGGTGCGCCACAGCTGTTTGCCGCTGCGGGCGTCGTAGGCGCGGGTGTAGTGGCGTCGTTGGGTCCCGACGGTGACGATCACCCGGCCCTGTGTCAGCAGGACGCTCCCGAAGTCCACGTAGTCGTGCCGCCACAGGCGGCGGCCGTCCACGAGGTCGACGGCGGTGACGTGGCGCGGCGCGTCGGGGTGGCTCTGCCAGAGGACGAGCGTGCGGCCGTCCGCGAGGTAGCCGGAGAGCGGGGCGGCGTCCCGGATCCAGGCGAGCGCGCCGTCGGTGCGGCGGAGGCAGGTGAGGCCGATCGGATCGGTGCCGTGCGGGCTCGGATTGCGGCTCGGCACGACGACGTGCTGCCCGGCCGTGGTGAAGGCCGTCGCGAGCCGGAGCCCGGTCCCGCCGAGCGGGTGCGGGCTCCGCCAGAGCATCCCGCCGTCGCGGGCGTCGAACGCGGTCATCCGCCCGTCGAACGGGACGAGCACCTGCCCGTCGGCGACGGCGATCGGGCCGAGGCTGTCCTTGGGCGCGGTGACGGTCCACAGCCCTGACGCCGCGTCGTGGTCGACGGACAGCGGGACGGCATCGTTGATCATCGGCTTTCCCCCGAAACGCCTCGAACCCGACGAAGAACCTGACGGTCAAGTATCGGCCCGGTCGTCCACCCAGTCGTCGGTGCCCCCCAGTCGTGCGGTCGGTTCGAGCCCGGGGTCGTCGGATTCGGCGGCCCAGCGGTCGTGGGTCGCGTCCGGCAGCGGCCCGAGCCGGGCGTGCCAGGAGGGCCGGTAGCGGATGGTGAAGACCGGTTCGCCGGGCTGCTCGACGGTGATCCGGTGGTGCAGCAGGCCGCCGCGGTGCCGGACGGCGGCGTCGGGCCGCACGACCACCTGCCGGTCGCCGACGGTGAGCACCCGGCGGCCGTCGTCGGCCGTGCGGAGCTCGGCGCGCAGGCGGCCGAGCCGGCCGGACCATTCGGGTGCGGGCACGGCTCAGCCGCCGTTGTAGTCGGTGGCCGCGAGGACGGTGAGGCGGGTGCGGTCGGGGGAGAGGGTCGCGAGGCCGAGGTCCCACAGGTCGCAGTTGAACCAGTCCGTCCAGGCCCGGAAGCCGTACCAGGCGCAGGTGGCGACCCGCCGTTCGACCTCGGCGGGCGTCGCGTCGCCGGGGGCGCCGGCCAGGGCGGCCAGGGACCGCCAGGCGGCGAGCCGGCCGTGTGCGCCGTACCACCACTCGTCCTCGCGGCCGCCGCCGGTGGAGGCCGCGGCGAAGAGCTGGCGCCACGCCTCGGCGGGGGTGGTCGCGACGACGGCGAGGTTCCTGGCGCCGGTCAGGCCGTCGAGGCAGTCCAGCGGGAGCGAGGCCAGCATCGGGTGGAGGGCGTCGGCGTCGACGGGGGCGTCGGTGACGTGGATCCCGGCCTCGACCCGGCCGTTGTGGCGCCCGTCCCAGCGGTCGACGGCGGTGGTCAGGGCGAAGTCGAGGTCGTTGGCGCGCACCGCCGGGACGGGCGCGGGGTCGTTCGGCAGCTCGCGCCCCTCGGGCAGGCCGTACCCGATGCCGCCCCCTCCGCCGCCCAGCCAGTAGCGGGTCAGCTGCGGCGTGCCCTCCAGCGGGGAGAGCGACCAGGGCAGCCAGGCGAGCGGATGGCTCTGCCAGAACGGTGAGTTCGCCGCCCACTCGACGGCCTCCGGCGGGGGCGTGGAGCGGCGGAGCACCAGCTCGTGGACGAGGCAGGCCCGCAGCTCGTCGGGGGTGTCCCCGTACGCGGCCTCGCCCGGAGCGAAGACCTGGGCGAGGTCGCGCGGGGACTGGTTGGCGGCGAGCACGGCGGCGGCCCTGCGCTCGGGCCGCTTGGTGGGCGACAGGTCGGCGAAGCCCAGCCGAAGGGCGTGGGCGATGGCGTCGCGCCGGTGGGTGGTGGCGAGCCTCCACAGGAGCAGGGAGAAGAGGTAGTGGTGCTCGGTGCCCTTCGCACGCGCGCCGTAGCGCGCGTGGACCGCCGCGGTGAGCTCCGCGACGAAGTCCGCGTCGCCGCGCCGGAGGTGCTCGTCGGCGAGGTCGAGGACGCCCCCGATGATGACGCTGCCGGCGAGGCCGTCGACCAGCTGTTCGATCGTGTTCCGCACGCGGGCGAGCGTACCGCCCCGGTGGGAGCGGTCAGGTGACTCCTCCCCCGGCTGAAGCCGGGGGCTTCTCGCTAACCCTGGCGGGCGTTGCGACGGACAAGCCCTGCCCGTAGAACGTTGGTGGCTCCCA
>NZ_JBHWGV010000174.1:0-9040 GCF_042732955.1 Kitasatospora sp. NPDC059747
GCGGGGGCGGGCGCCGCCGGCCCCGGCCCCCCCCCGCCGCCCCCCCCCGGCGGCCCCCCCCCCCCCCCGGCCGGGGGCCCGGCGGGCCGGGTGCGGCCCCCCCCCGCCCCCCGGCACCCCCAGGCCCCGGGTTCGGCTCCTCACCGGCCCTGCCCGGTGAGGAGCCCGATCACGGGATGGACCGCGTCGTCCCCGGAGCCGCCCTCCGGGAACAACGCGGCGGCCTCCGCACTGCGGGGGAACATGTCCCGCTCGTACGCGGCGAGCGCCGCCTCCACGTCGCCGGGGTGCGCGGCGAGGGCCAGGCCGAGCTCGGCGCCGTCGAGCATGGCCAGGTTGGCGCCCTCGCCGTTCGGGGCCTGGAGGTGGGCGGCGTCGCCGAGCAGGGTCACCCCGGGCACCCGCTCCCACCGGTGCTCGGCCGGGAGGGCGTGGAGGTGGCGCAGGACCGGTGCGGAGTCCGCCTCGGTGATCAGCGCGAGCAGCTCCGGCGCCCAGTCGGCGAACTCCCGCGCAACGCGCGCGGTGACCGCGGCCGCGTCGGTGACGTCGAGGCCCGCGAACCAGTCCAGCGGCTCGGTGATCCCGATGTAGGCGTGCAGGGTGTCGCCGCTCTCCCGGTGCGCGAAGATCTCCCGGTCCGGCGACGACGCCGCGATCATCGAGCCGCCGCCGACCGCCCGCGCGGTGGCCGGGAACCGGGTGCGCGCGTCGGCCAGGTACGTCTCGACGACCGACTTGCCGGCGTACCCGGGCCGGGCGGCCGAGAGCAGCGGTCGCACGCGCGACCACGCGCCGTCGGCGCCGACCAGCAGGTCCGTGACGACTCCGGAGCCGTCGGAGAACGCCACCTCGTGCCGGCCGCCGCCCAGGGGGCGGACGGCGGTCGCCTTGCGCCCCCACCGCACGGTGCCGGCGGGCAGCGAGTCGAGCAGGATCCGCCGCAGGTCGCCGCGCTGCACCTCGGGACGCCCGCCCGTGCCGTCGTCGGCCTGCTCGAACAGGACGCTCCCGTCGCGGTCCAGCACCCGCATCGCCTGGCGCCCCTCCAGCACGATGGCGCGGAACTCCTGCGTCAGCCCGGCCGCCGCCACGGCGAGTTGCCCGTTGTAGTCGTGGATGTCGAGCAGCCCGCCCTGCGTGCGCGCCGACGGGGAGGGATCGGCCTCGTGGACCGCGACCGGGATGCCGTGCAGGTGCAGGACCCGGGCCAGGGTGAGGCCGCCGAGCCCGGCGCCGACGATCGTGACGGGTGTGCGCATGGGTGACTCCTTCGGGATCGGGCCGCCCGATCGGTTCCGGCCGGCCTCCCCGGACGCTGTCAGGCGCCGCCGTCATACCGCCGTCATCCGGCCGTCGGACCCTGCCGGACGACCGGCGGGCCACCGGCATGCGACTGTCCGCACACCACCCGACGCCGCCCGGACCACCCCCGAAAAGCGGGGCGCACGGCCGCCGGTACGCGCCCTCTTCCTCCGGAGGACGACCCGGCCGCCGACTACGCCAACCGTGCGCCCGAACACGTCCCCGGGCCGGCCCGTGCCACCGCCGGCGCCCGCCGCTCCGGCCACCCCGCCGCACGCGCCCGCATCCGGCACGTGCGCCCGGCCACCTGCCGTCCGTACCCGACCTTGTCCCAGCACCCCACTGCTGCGCCCTCTTGACGGTCCGTCAGCACGAGAGGCCCCGGCCACCCCGCCGACCACACATGTGCCACACACAACCCTCAAACCTCGGCCGCACGGCTCGCGGGTGTGGCGCGGAAACGCATCGGCTCGCCCGGACGGTCGTTGGTCGTGCAGCGCGTGAGACAGCTCGCGCCGCCGAGCCGGCCGCCGAAGACGTCGGCCGGCTCGGGTCCTTCGCACGAGGAGCCGACCGGTGAGCGACCTTGTCCGCCTCATTCCGCAGCCCAGGGAAGCCGAACGCGCCGACCTGAGCGTTGACGCTCTCGAATTCCTGAAACGGTACGGCCTGCACCCGGCGCCGGAGGCCTACCTCTCGCACGGATACGTGGACCTGTGCCTCAAGGCGTGGCCGACCGCCGGGGGCGCCCCGCTGCGCCTGGCCGCCCGCTGGGCCCTGTGGACGTGGACGACCGACGACCTGCTGGACGGAGACCTCCGCGGCGCCCCGCTGGACGCGGTCGGGAGGCTGACCCGGTCGCTGCTGTGCGTCTGCGCCGAGAGCGACCGGCCCGCACCCGACGACCATCCCGCGGTCCACGCGCTGGCGGAGCTGGTCCGGGAGAGCCGCGCGATGATGCCCGACTTCTGGTGGCAGCGCTACCGCGAGCAGCTGGCCGCCTGGATCGTCGCCGCACGCGACAAACTGGTGCACTACGTGCAGCCGGGACGAACGCCCACGCTGCGTGAGTACCTGATGCTCCGTCCGGCCGACGGCGGCATGCTGCTGGCCGCGATGTGGTGCGAACTCGCCGACCAGTGCATCACGCCGCACTGGGGCGACCCCATGGTGCAGGACCTCCTGGACGCCTTCTCGACCTGCGGGATCCTCACGAACGACCTCGCGGCCGACGGCGGCAAGGACGAGACCTTCAACGCCATCGCCGCCCGGATGGCCGACGGCGGCCTGTCCGCGGCGCAGGCCCGCCAGGACGTGAGCGAGCGGCTGGACGCGGAAGAACGGCGCTTCTGCTGGCTCCACTCGGCGGTGCGGCGCGGCTTCCACGCCGGACCGCCCCCCGCGGCCGACGCCGCCGCCGGCCCCCCGGTGGACCAGGTCCTGGACACCCACCGCTTCGCCCTGCTCCTGGACCAGTTCCTCGCCGCCCTCACCACATGGACCGGCACCAGCGCCCGGTACCCGGTGCTGCCCGGCACCCCGCAACCGGCGCGCCGCGCCCTGCGCGACGTCCTGATCACCCCCGCCGTCCGCACGTGGAAGGCCGTGGGCCCGCGCTCCCGGCGGACCCGGACGAGCGCCGCCCCGGCCCGCTGAATCCCCGGGCGCCGACCGGCGTTCTGCAGGGCTGATGGCTCAAGTCGACCCGGCCCCCGGGCAGATCCCGGCAACCCGCCCCCCAGGAGCCGACCGCAGCCGGTGGCACCGCGCCCGTCCCCGGGCCGGTGCCACCGCCGTTGACGGCACCGAGCCCGTCACAGGCAGGGCAACCAGGAGCCCCGCCGTCCGCGCCCGGCCCGGGGAGTGGCAGGCTACGGGGCGGTGAGCAGGCACAACACACACGGGAGGCAGAGGTCGTGATGCCGGCCCTGGAGAGCACCTGGACCTGGGAACGCGACCGGCCGCTCAAGTACGTCCTGGCCGAAGAGGAGTGGGACGACGAGCCGACCGTGTGGGCGCGCTGCGCCGAGGCCGACGGCTTCTTCGTCGAACCGGCCCCGCACCGCAAGCAGCTGACGCTCGTGGGCTGCGCCCCGACCGGCCGCCTGCTCAAGGCGGCCGAGCACGCCCGGCACCGGCCCGGCGAACCCGTCGACCTCGGGGCCCTCGGCCTCATCGTGGACTTCACCGCGCCCGGGACGGACCCCGAGAAGGACCCGTACGGCGGCTACCGCGACGACCACTGGGAGCTGCTCGCCCCCGTCCTGACCGGGTGCGCGCCCTCCGGCCTCGGCACGTTCCTGTTCGACCTGGTCGTCGAGGCCGGGGTCGACGGCCCCGGATGGCGCGACGAGCCCGCGGACGCCGAATGGCGGCTGTTCAACGGACCGGGCGGAGGCGGGCTCGGCGCGTGCCACCGCGTCGAAGGCCTCTATCGCGGCGTGCCCGCGTCCCCGCCGATGCGGCTCATCGGCTGCGAGCCCGGCGAGAGGCTGCTGCGCCGGCTGGTGCGCCCGCGGGGCGACGGCGACCGGGTGACACTGCTCGCCGTGGACCGGACCGGCCGGGTGATGCGCCACCAGGAGCACATGCCGCTCAACGTCATCGCCTCCCGCCCGTCCGTGCTCGGCGGGACCCTGCTGGACCTGTGGCTGGCCGAGGGCCCCGCCGTCCGGCCCGTGCCGGCGGCCCGGCCGGTGTGGGACGCCTGGTTCGAGGGGCCGCCGGCCGAGGCCGGCACCTGGGCCGCGTTCCCGTCCGAGGGCCGGAAGGAGTGGGCGGCCTTCGCCGCCGCCCGTCAGGACGCCGGCCGTCAGGAAGCCGGCCGGCCCCCGACGGGTCCCGTACGGCACCTCGACGGGCGGCACGTGACCGACGTGCCGGGACTGGTGTGCGCGATCGGCGAGGCGGTCGCCGGCCCCGGCGGCCACTACGCCCAGTGCTGGCACGTGCTGCGCGGCTGCCCGTGCGGCGGGGACCTGCCGCCCGCGCCGTTCACCCTGGTCTGGCACGACGCCGAGGTCGCCCGGCGCGCGCTCGCCGAGGTGACCGTGGACACGGAGGGCGAGACGCCGTACGTCGACGACGTCCTCCGACTGCTCGCGCGGGTGGGCATCACCGTCGAACTGCGCTGATCTTCCCCCGGGGCGCCACCGCGCCCTCGTCCAGGTCAGGCGTCGAGCACCTGGCCGGCGCGCTTGACGACCGGCCCTTCCGTCGACCAGGGGAACTCGATCCAGTCGTCGGTCTTCTTCCACACGTACTCGCACTTCACGAGCGAGTGCGACTTCTCGTAGATCACGGCGGACCGCACCTCGGCGACGTGGCCGAGGCAGAAGTCGTGTACCAGCTTCAGCGTCTTGCCCGTGTCGGCGACGTCGTCGGCGATCAGCACCTTCTTGTCGGTGAAGTCGATCGCCGCGGGCACCGGCGCCAGCATGACGGGCATCTCCAGGGTGGTGCCCACGCCCGTGTAGAACTCGACGTTCACCAGGTGGATGTTCTTGCAGTCCAGCGCGTACGCCAGACCGCCCGCCACGAACACGCCGCCACGGGCGATGCTCAGGACGAGGTCGGGCTCGTACCCGTCGGCGGCGATCGTGTGCGCCAGCTCGCGCACCGCCCGCCCGAACATCTCGTAAGTCAAGGTCTCGCGCACGTCGGTCACAGTGCCCAGTCTCCCCGCCCGCCGCCCGGGTGGCGAGCACCGGCACGCCGGGGGAGCACCGGCGGGGCGGCCCCGGCCCCTGGACCCCGGCCTCCGGACCCCGGACCCGCCCCGCCGTCCGCCGCCGACGGGATGCTAGAAAATCCCTCGTGGACGTTCCCCCCGAGCCCTCGACCCTGCGCGTCTTCATCGCGCTGGCCCCGCCCGACGACGCCAAGGACGAACTGGCCCGGGCCCTGCAGCCCGCCTACGCCATGTACCCGCGGCTACGCTGGAACCGGATCGAGGACTGGCACATCACCCTGGCCTTCCTCGGCGAACTCCCGTCCACCGCAGTACCGTTGCTGCAGTCCGTGCTCGCCGGCCGGGCGGCCTCCCACCCCGCCCTGCAACTGGCCCTGCACGGCGGCGGCCACTTCGACGAGCGGCTGCTGTGGAGCGGCATCGACGGCGACCTGGAAGGACTGCACCAGCTCGCCGCCGACGTCCGCGACCTGATCGCCTCCTGCGGCATCGCCTTCCGCAGCCGCCCGCTGCGCCCCCACCTGACCCTGGCACGCGCGCGCCGCGACGATCCCACCAGCGTGCCCCGGGCCGCGGCCGGCCTCGACGGATTCGCGGGCCGGCCCTGGCAGGCCGAGCGCCTCCACCTGGTCGGCAGCAACACCGGCCGCGGCCCCGGCCCGATCCGCTACCGCGACATCGAGGCCTGGCCGTTCGGCACCGCGGCCCGCACCGGCGGCGACGGCGCCCCCGCCGGGCCGTAGCCGACCGGCGAACGCCCCCTCTTACAGCGGGGTCAGGACGTCCTGGTGCGCCCCGTCGAGGACGAGGCCGTTGTCCAGCCGGACCCGGACCGTCACCTGCGTCCCCCGTTCCCGGTGGGCGGCCCACTGCGGCTCCAGCACGGCGATCTCGGCCTCCAGCCGCTCGCGGCTGGCCGCCGGCATGGTGTGCCCGTAGTCCTCGAACAGCGCCTTGAGACGCAGGTACTCGCGGACCTCGTGGCTCTCGGGGAGTTCGTCCACCCGCTCGACGGTGCCCTCGACCCCGGCCCCCAGCGAGAGGAACCCGACGACGGCCCCGGCCTCTCCGGCGACCGCCTCACCGAGGGCGAGGTCCTCGGCCAACCTGACGCGCAGGCCTTCCACCAGGGTCATCCGCTTCTCTGCCTCTCCATCGACCGCCGCCGCTGGCGCAGCCCGCCCGCAGCCCGGTCATTATCGTCCCCGCACCCGGTACCCCCGCGATCGCGTGAGTGGACGCCTGCCACACTGTGCGCCATGAGTGACCATGAACCCCATGCCCCGGCGCAGCTTACCGAGGCACTGCACCGCAGGCTGGAGCGGATCGAACGGCTCCTGGAGCCCGAGAAGCCGGAGCGCCCGGCGTGGCGTTCGGTCACTCTCGGTGAGCAGCGGTGGGCGGTCTCGGTGGCCATCCTGGTCGCCGTGGGCCTGCAGCTGGCCCTGCCGACCCGCTTGACCATCCACCCGCACTGGATGCTGCCGGCCCTGGAGCTGGCGTTGCTGGTGGCCCTGGCGGTCCTCAACCCGCACAAGCGCATCGACCAGACGTCGCGGCTGCTGCGGCTGATGAGCCTGGCCATGGTGGCGGTGATCAGCCTGGCCAACGGCTGGTCGGCGGTGAAGCTGGTGCGCGACCTGATCCACACCTCCGCCTCGCCGGGCGCGCTGGCGCTGCTCGGCACCGGCGGCGCGGTGTGGGCGACCAACATCATCGCCTTCTCGCTCTGGTACTGGGAGTGGGACCGCGGCGGCCCGGCGGCCCGCGCCCAGGGGGTGAAGGCCTACCCGGACTTCCTCTTCCCGCAGATGCAGCAGGAGGGCATCGCGGAGCCGGGCTGGGAGCCCTCCTACCCGGACTACCTGTACGTGGCGTTCACCAACGCCTGCGCCTTCAGCCCGACGGACACCATGCCGCTGTCGGTCTGGGCGAAACTGCTGATGATGACGCAGTCGGCGGTCTCCCTGATCACGGTGGTCCTGGTGGTGGCGCGGGCGGTCGGCATCCTGCAGTAACGGCCCCGCCCCACTCCCGGTTCTACTCCGGCTCCGGCCGGTCCCAGTTCGCGGTGACGCGGGCCCGTTCCGCCTCGATGAGCGGCCGGACCACGTCGTCGACGGACCGGTGGGAGATTTCGGCGAAACCGTGGAGCCAGTCCGCGAGGTCGGCGGGCAGACGGAGGGTGACGCGGCGGGGCGGGGGGAGCTCGGGCATCGGGCCTCCAACGGACGGAGCGGGAGCAGGGCGGTGAGCCGTGCCCGGTCAGCTTGCCTCAGTGGGGCCGGGGGTCGGCCAGCAGGTCGGTGGCCCGGTGGGTCCGCTGGTACAGGACGTGCGCTCCGGTGCGGGTGCGGGTGATCAGTCCGGTGCGGTGCAGGATGCCGAGGTGGTAGGAGACCGTGCTGGTGGCGAGGAAGTGCCGCTCGCTCAGTTCCGCGGTGGTGCGGGCGGCGTGCAGGTCGGACAGCAGGCGGGCGCGGGTCGCCCCGAGCAGGGCGGGGACCGTGCGCCCCGGGCCGGTGGCGGGCCCGGGCCGGGAGGGGTAGGCGAGCATCGGCTCGCGGTCGGCGGGCGAGGGCACCGAGTCGACGACCACGCGCAGGCCGGCGGGGAACACCGAGGGGGTCAGGACCAGGCCGGTGCTGCCGGGGATCCGGGCCTGGAAGCGGCCGACCAGGTTCAGCCGGTCGTCGTTCCAGTGCACCCGGGGATGCAGGGTGGCCAGCATGCCGGCCAGGCCGTGGCGGGCGGTGGTCCGCGCCCGGTGGGTGATGTCCTCCTCCATGCGGCTGCGCAGGGCCGGCCAGTGCGGGGCGAGGGCCGAGTCCCACAGCCGTTCCAGCTCGGCTGCCACCAGCGCGGCGAAGTCCCCTTCGCCGCGCTCCAGGGCCTCGCGCAGGACCACGGGGAGCACCCGGCCAGCCAGACGCTCCTCACGGACCCCCTGGGCCATGATCCGCAGCTCCCAGCGCAGACGGGCGGAAGCCGTGGTGGCCACCGCGTGCAGTTCCTCCTGCACCGGGGCCTCCGGGGTCTGCGGCTGCGGGGTCAGGAAGTCCGGCACGTAGTCCCATGAACCGCCGAACAGCGCGCTCAGCAGAACGAGCCTGCGCTCGCGGACGGCCTCCTGGACCCTGCCCCGCCAACCGCCGCCGCCCGGCCGCTCGTTGCCACGCAGGAGACCGAGCGCACCGACCGCGGTGCTGAGCGGCGAGATCGCGAACCGGGTGTTCGCGAGGACGGCGCGGTCCATGTCGAGACAGAGCACGACACCCCCCGAGGTTCGGCCGTCGGCCGCCCGAACGGCCGGCGTCATGAGTCTTCGAACGTCATCGAATCACTCGAAGGGCAGCCCCGTCAGCCGGTTCCCTTGAACCGGGAACGGGCGGCACGACCGCACCACTCCCCGGGGGGTCCACCCACGACACTCCCGGTCCTCGAAGAACGACCCGACCTCCCGGAACTCCCGCGCCGGTGTACGGACTTGTCCGGGAAACCGGCCTCCGGACGGAGCCCGCGGGCACGGTGGGTCGAGGCAGTCAGCCACCGAACACCAGGAGGTATGGAAACCGATGATCAGGAAGCGCACCGCCACCCGCCTCGCCGCCGTCGCCGCCGTCGCGACCGTCGGCCTGAGCCTCAGCACCGGGATGGCGTCGGCCGACGCCACCTTCTCGGCCAACGTCCCCGGTTGTGCCGGGGGCATGGTCGACACGTTCTCCAACGGGCACGACTGGGTGCGGGGCTACGTGGCCTCCACCATGGGCGACTACTGCACCGTGGCCCTCAGGCAGTCGAACGGCAACGGTCAGGACAAGGGGACCTACGGTCCCAGGGTCTGGACCGACCCTTTCCTGGACGCCGGCATCACCTCGTACGTCGTCGTGTGCAACGGATCCACCGGTCGGTGCGCCACCAGCCAGTCGTACTGACGGACGCCGCCGGTGCCCGGCGCGGGCACCCCCGTGGGGCGGCGGCGGTTAGGGGGCGAGTCGGTCGGCCTTAGCGCTGGCGGGCGCGAAGGGGCGAGGGGCGCGGCTC
>NZ_JBHWGV010000174.1:9050-14260 GCF_042732955.1 Kitasatospora sp. NPDC059747
CGGCGTGGGGCGCTCGCCCGCGCCGGGGGCGTGCCGCCGGTCCCCCCACAGCACCGCCACCCCCCGACCCCCGCGCGCCGGCGCCCGGCCCCCCCCCCCCCCCACCGACCTGCCGTTCACCCGGCCTTCGCCGACGGAACTCTTGTGTGGGCATCGTCAACTGCGGGACAGTGACGGCCAATCACCCGCCCCTCCGAGGAGAATCCGTGCGTCTGTCACGCCTCGCCACCGGCCTCGCCGCCGCCGTCGCCCTGCTCTGCGGGCCCACCGGCGCCGTCGCTCCCGCAAGCGCCACCGGCACCGCCGGCACCGCCGCCGCGGCGCAGCCCGCCGCGGCCACGGCCGCCGTTCCGCGGCCCGACCACGTCGTGGTGGTGCTCTTCGAAAACACCTCGGAGAGCTCCATCGTGGGCAACCCACAGGCCCCGTACTTCAACCAACTGGCCAACACCGGCGCGAACTTCACCAACTCCTTCGCGATCGAACACCCCAGCCAGCCGAACTACCTGGACCTGTTCTCCGGCTCCAACCAGGGAGTCACCGACGACTCCTGCCCGCACAGCTTCAGCACCGACAACGAGGGCGCCCAACTCATCGCCAAGGGCCTGACGTTCAAGGGCTACTCGGAAAGCCTGCCCTCGGCCGGCTCGACGGTCTGCACCTCGGGCAAGTACGCGCGCAAGCACGTCCCGTGGACCAACTTCACCAACGTGCCGGCCTCCGCCAGCCTGCCGTTCACCAGCTTCCCGACCGACTTCACCCAACTGCCCACCGTCTCCTGGGTGATCCCCAACCTCTGCGACGACATCCACGACTGCTCGATCCCCACCGGCGACACCTGGCTGAAGAACAACCTGGACGCCTACGTCCAGTGGGCCAAGACCCACAACAGCCTGCTGATCACCACCTTCGACGAGGACGACAGCGCCGGCCCCAACCAGATCGCCACCTTCTTCAACGGGCAGCAGGTCAAGCCGGGCACCTACACCGAGCAGATCGACCACTTCAGCGTGCTGCGCACCATCGAGGACATGTACGGCCTGCCGTACGCCGGTGCCGCCGCCCAGGCCACACCGATCACCGACGCCTGGAACACCGGCACCACCGGCGGCGTCAGCGTCACCGCGCCCGGCAACCAGGCCGGCACCGTCGGCACCCCCGCCTCCCTCCAGATCCGGGCCACCGACACCGCCGGCGGCACGCTGGGCTACGCCGCCACCGGTCTGCCGGCCGGACTGTCGGTCAACGCCTCCACCGGCCTGATCAGCGGCACCCCGACCACGGCCGGCACCTCCGCCGTCACCGTCACCGCCACCGACTCGACCGGCCCGTCCGGCAGCACCTCGTTCACCTGGACGGTCAGCCCGGCCGGCACCGGCTGCCCGTCGCCCGGCCAGCTGCTCGGCAACCCGGGCTTCGAGAACGGGAGCAGCCCGGCGCCGTGGAAGGCGACCTCCGGCGTGATCAACAACGACCTGGCCAGCGAGCCCGCGCACAGCGGCAACTGGGACGCCTGGCTGGACGGTTACGGCTCCGCGCACACCGACACGCTCAGCCAGAGCGTCACCGTCCCGGCCGGCTGCAAGGCCGCGCTCGGCTTCTGGCTCCACATCGACACGGCCAAGACCACGGGCACCGCCGACGACACGCTCACCGTCACCGCCAACGGCAGCACCCTGGCCACCTACTCGAACCTCGACGCCGCCAACGGCTACACGCAGCGGACCCTCGACCTGTCCGCCTACGCCGGGAAGAGCGTCACGCTGACGTTCACCGGCGTGGAGAACTCCTCCGCCGACCAGACCGGCTTCGTCATCGACGACACCACGCTGAACGCCTCCTGACCGGCACACCCGACCGGCACGCCGGGGCCGTGCCCGCATCCGGGCGCGGCCCCGTCACGTGATGGCGGTGTCGAGGAGGGCCTCCAGGGCCGGGCGGTGGCGGGGCGCCGCGGTAGGAGCCGAACCCCGCGTCCGGGCCCCGGGCGGCCGCGGAAGCGGATCACGTTACGGTCTGATCATGCTTCAGAAAGCTCGCGCCGCCCTGATATCGGCGCTCCTCCTGGCCCCCCTGGTCGCGGCCACCCCGGCCACCCCGGCCACTCCGGCCGCCCCGGCCGCCACCGCAGCCGCCACGGCCACCGCCGCCCCATCCGATCCCCAGGCCACCGCGGCCACCGGCCGGGTGCTCGACTGGCTGTCGCACCTGCCGGGCCGGGCCGGCAGCCGGGTGGTCTCCGGCCTGTTCGCCGGCTACAGCGGCTCCGCCTTCTCACTCGCCCAGACCGAGGACCTGAAGGCCCAGACCGGCCAGTACCCCGGGCTGATCGCCTGCGACTACGGCTCGAACGGCAGCTCGACCATCGACTCCTCCTGCAACGCCGACCTGAAGAACTGGTCGGCCAGGGGAGGCCTGGTCTCCGTCAGCGTCCACGCGCCGAACCCGGTCCGGCCGGGACTCCAGGGCCTCTACACCCACCTGGACGGCTTCCAGCAGCTCACCGACCCCACCACCACCGTCGGCGCCGCCTGGCAGCAGACCCTCGACAGGATCGCCACCGGCCTCGCCGACCTGAACGGCGCCGGCGTCCCCGTCCTGTTCCGCCCGTTCCACGAGATGAACACCTCCGGCGCGGGCGCCTTCTGGTGGAGCGGCCAGGACCGGGCCGCCTACATCTCCGCCTGGCAGTACACCTACCGCTACCTCACCCAGGCCAAGGGCCTGCACAACCTGCTCTGGGTCTACTCCCCGCTCTGCGGCGCCGGCGACCGCGCCGCGTACTACCCCGGCGACGCCTACACCGACGTGGTCGGCCTCGACTGCTACCCGACCGACCCGGCCGCCGCCCAGGGCTACGGCGAACTGACCGCGCTGCACAAGCCGTTCGCCTTCGCCGAGATCGGCCCGCCGAACGACCCCGCCACCCACGTGCCCGCGCCCGCCGCTTACGACTACGGCCGCTGGGCCGACGCGATCCGCACCCGGTTCCCGGCCACCACCTACTTCCTGGCCTGGAACGACAAGTGGAGCCCCACGGTGCAACTCGGCGCCCCGGCACTGATGAACGACCGGTGGACGCTCAACCTGGGCGGGATCGACCCGTCCGCCACGACCGACCCGGCCGGGCCGCCGCGCCCGCCCGCACCGGGCACCGTGCTGGAGGGCTTCGAGAACGGCCCGGACGGCTGGGGCGGCTGGCAGACCCTCAACGGGCCCTGGACGGTGAACGAGTGGGCCTCCCAGCAGAGTCACTCCCTCAAGGCCGACGTCGACCTCACCCGCCCGGAGACCTACCTCAACAAGGTCGCCCGCCAGGACCTCAGCGCCTACAGCACGCTCTCCGTCGACGCCCGCACCGCCCCCTGGGGCAACCAGGCCGCCGGCACGACCGCCAAGCTCTACCTGCGCACCGGCGCCAACAGGACCTGGTACGACAGCGGTTCCACCGTGGTCGGCCCGGACGGCGCCGTGCTGACGATGCCGCTCGCGGGCGTGACCGACCTCGCCGACGTCGAGGAGATCGGGGTCCGCTTCGCCCCCGCGCCGGGCGCCTCCGGCCAGAGCTCGGTGTACATCGACAACCTGACCGCCACCACCCCGGCGAGCACCCTCGGCGACTTCGAGACCGGACCCGACGGCTGGGGCGCCTGGCAGATCAAGAACGGCCCCTGGCCGGTCACCGAGTGGGCCGCCCAGGGCACCCACTCCCTCAAGGCCGACGTCCAACTGGAGAGCGGCGAGGCCTTCCTGCTGCGCCACTACGCCACCCCGGCCGACCTGACCGGCAACCTCACCCTCACCGCGACCGCCCGCACCGCCCCCTGGGGCAACCAGGCCGCGGGCACCAAGGCCAAGCTGTACGTGAAGGCCGGTGCCGGCTGCGACTGGTACGACAGCGGCACCTACCCGGTCGACGCCGACGGCACCCGGCTGTCCTTCAACCTGGCCACCGTCCCCGACCTCACCAGGGTCTGCGAACTCGGCGTCGACTTCGTCCCGGCCGACGGGGCGACCGGCCAGTCCTCCGTCTACGTTGACGCGGTGTCCATGCGCTGAGCCCCCTGCGCCCCCACCCGGGAGGCCGCCGCCCCGCGACGGGACGGCGGCCTCCCGTGCCTTCGCGCCGGCGGCTCCGCCCGCCCGGTGTCGCCGATTTTCTGTTATGCCAATTGACACAACCTCAGTGCCGTCCCTAGGGTCTCCTGGCATGGACGAGGTCAAGAAGCGCGGCCGCCCCCGGAAGGACCCCGCGCAGCTGGCGCGGTGGACTCCCCCCGAGGGGTGGTCACGGCTGGTCGCCTGGGTGTCGCCCGAGGAGAAGAAGGCCCTCAAGCACGTGGCGGTCGAGGCGGAGGTCTCGGTCGCCGACCTCGTCCGCGCGCTCGCGGGCGGTCTGGCCGCCGGGGCGATCACACACGAGGAACTGCTGGGCCACGTCAGAAAGGGCATCCAGGTCATGGAGAAGATCCCGACGCTGTTCGACCGGGACGACGCCTTCCGCGTCGTCGACCGGCCCCGCGCCGAATGCGCGTGGGTCTTCGAGGGCGAGGGAGTGCCGACCGAGAAGCTGGACGGCACCAACGTCCGCCTCACCGTCCGCGCCGGACGGCTGGTCCGGGTGGAGAAGCGCCGCAACCCGACGAAGGCCCAGAAGCAGCAGGGCATCCGGGACGGCTGGTACGTCGACACCGACGAGCAGGCCGCCGAGGACAAGTGGATCATCGCCGCCGCCCACGCCACCGACACCACCGCCTGGCCCGACGGCGAGCACTCCTGCGAGGCCGTCGGCCCCCGCATCCAGGGCAACCCGCTCGGTGTGACCGAGCACCACTGCGTCCCCTTCAACCTCCAGGTGCCGGTCTACCAGGACGTGCCCCGGACCTACGCGGGCCTGCGCGACTACCTGGCCGAGATGGAGAGCCGCTACACCCCGGGCGCGCTCGCGGAAGGCATCGTCTTCCACCACCCCGATGGGCGCCGCGCCAAGATCAAGCGCAAGGACTTCCCCAAGGCCGCCTGACCCGCGCCCGCTCGGGGAGGGCGGCACAGGGACCCCGCGCCCGCCTCGTTCTGCCATGATCGTCAGGTTGACGGACCGTGAGCCGGGGGCGGCCGCCCCCCGGGGCCCGGGGGCCCCGGCCGGGCGGCGCCACCGGGGTGGTAGGGGGCGGCCCACGCGCCGGGCCGGGCGCGCGCGGCGCCGCGGG
>NZ_JBHWGV010000175.1:0-13939 GCF_042732955.1 Kitasatospora sp. NPDC059747
GCGAAGACCGCCCCGCACCCGCTCCCACCCCGCTACACTCCCCACTCCCAGGCCGTTGACCAGCGGGAATGGAGAAGTCCTGCTGGAGTACTAGCGGCGACTGCTGGCAAGGTTGGCCCTGCGGGCGCTGGACTAAAAGGACAGGACGTCTGGCTCTGTCGCCCCCTGAGTAACCGCCAGACGGGCCTGCGGCCCAGGGAGCGTCAGCTGACGGGCGCGTAGGTGGCGAGGAGCCCGGAGACCAGGGGGTCCCCGCAGGCGGTGATGCGGCGGCGAAGGGCTTCGGCCTCGCGGGGGTGCCCGGAGTGGTCGAGTTCGACCATCACGACGAGCATCGCGTCCGGGCTTCCCGCGTCGACCGCCTGCTGCAGGAGGAGGCGCCGCTCGTCGGCCTCGGTCTCGTCGGCCAGGCAGGCGAAGCCGACGGCGCCGAGGGGATCACCGGCGCGGGCGGCGTCGCGGTAGGCGTCCTTGGCCGCTTCGGTCCGACCCTCCTGCTGCAGTGCGTGGCCGAGACGGAGGCCGGCGCCGGGAGCGCCCTGCTCGACCGCGTGCCGCAGGTGCGGTACGGCGTCGTGCCAGCGTTCCTGGCCGGCCAGGTGGCGTCCCAGGTACTCGTGGGCGACGGGCAGGCCGGCTTCCAGGGCCGCGCGGTAGGCCTGCTCGGCCTGCTCAGGGCGGTCGTTGGCAGCGTGCAGGTTGCCGAGGTTGATCCGGGCGCGGGCGTCGCCGTGATCGATGAGCCGCTCGTAGAGCTGCTGGGCCTCGTCGGTGCGGTGGAGGTATTTGAGGACGTTGGCCAGTTCCAGCTCCGCTTCCCGGTTGCCCAGTTCGACCGCTCGCCGCAGTACGGTCTCGGCCTCATGGGTCTGTCCGGTGTCGGCGAGGAGTCCACCGAGGTTCCCCAGTGCGTCCAGGTCCCCTGCGGCCACAGCCTTGCGGTAGGCGCGGATGGCTGGTCGGGTCTTCCCCCGGTCGGCGAGGAGGACGCCGAGATTGAACCAGGCGTTGGCTGCTCCGGCTCGTGCAGCCCGGCGGAGGGCGTTCTCGGCTTCGTCCAGCCGGCCCCGCTCGGCCAGTATCTGAGCCAGGTCGACCAGGCCGTCCGGGTTTCCGAGCGCGTGGGCCTCATGGCATGCGGCCTGCGCCTCGTCGAGGCGCCCGAGTTCCTTCAGGGCGAGGGCGGTGAAGCGGCGTGCCAGCGGGTCGTGCCGCTCGGTGTGTTCGCGCAGGACGTCGAGTGCGTCCTCGGGCCGGCCTTGCCGAATCAGGGCGAAGGCCTCGCCCCAAACGGCCCGGGTGAGGCCGGCTTCGCGCAGGCAACGCCAGAGCCAGGGCGTGATCGACGGGTGTTCCCGCTCCGCGTTGGACACGACGGTCAGGGTGGTGGTGAGGTCCGGGGCGCTGCCGAGTGCCTCGAACCAGAGCAGCGGGTGGATGGCCGGCTCGGATCGCGGTGCGCCGTCGAGGAGGGCGGGACAGAGGAGGTGTGCGCCGTCCGCGGCCGGCTGGAGCAGGCTGGTCATCCCGATCCGGCTCTCCCGGGCCCAGGAGAACGCCGCGTCGAGGGGCTCAGGGCGCAGCAGGTCGGCGCCGGCGTCGGCCAGGTAGTACCGGTGCGCGCGGGTGAGCAGATCGGTGGGCATGGGGCCCTGGAGCCCTGCCCGACGCAGGTCCACCGCGCTGCGGACCAAGGCGGCCGCGGTGGGGTTCCCGCCGATCCGCCACGCTGCCTGCCAGGTTGCCCAGAGTGCTGGGCCAGCCGCGAGAAACTCGCTCACTCCCCCGTGGGTGCAGTTGTCGACGGCGCTCCGAATGCGTGGGTCGTCCGTGGCGCGGGCGCGGGCCAGCTCGGGCGCACTCCAGGAGCGGGCGAGGAAGACGGTCGCGGCTTGGTCCAGCACGGCCTGCGAGAGCACGGGCTCGGTCGTTCGCCCGTTGTCCCGGTGCGGGTGGGTGGCGGGGGCTGGGAAGTGCCGGGTGTGCACGGTGGCGAGGATCGGGATCCGACAGCGCCTCAGTTCGGCCACGTCCTGCGATCGCAGCCGGTCCGATCCAGTGTGGCGCTCGAGGTAGTCCAGCCACAGGATGCAGGGCTTCGGGCAGCGCAGAACGGCGGCGATCGCCTCCCGCAGGCCGCCTCTGGGCGCGAGGCGGACCAGGTGGTCGGGCAGGGCTCGGCGGCTCGCCTCGTGGGCGAGTCGGGACTTGCCGGACGCGGTGTCACCGGCCACCAGCACCAGTCCTCCGCGTGCGCCGGCCTGGGCCAGGAGGTCGGCGAGCTGCGGATCGAGGTCCCGCGGAACGTACTGCGGCAGGACGTCGCCGCGGTGCGGCCACCCGGGGTGGACCCCGGCAGCTGGCGGGTCAAGCTCGGCGACGGTCGGCCACGACCGCCATGCCGCCGAGGGCGCGGGCAGCTGAGTGGAGCCGGCATCAGGGGCCCGACGCCAGAAGTCGTTCATGACCGCGGCGTACTCGTGTTTCCAGCCTTCGAGTTCCGCCACCGAGTAGTTGTCAGCCTTCCTGCCATCGATGACCTTGTGGTGCGGCGCGCACAGCAAGAGCAGGTTGCCGAAGCCGTTCAACTGCTCGCGCGTCCAACCGGGATCGTGGCGCTTGCCACCCGGCCGCGAGGCGCGAATGTGGGCGATCTCGCCGTCCAGCACCGGCTCGTCGTCCACTGGTGCGGCCAGTGGATGTCCGCACCCGGGCCACTGGCAGCGCGCCCCGGTCAACGCCATGATCACACCCGGGGTGAAGTTCTGCCGCCACCTCGCCACTCGGTTCCCTCCCGCTGGCCGCCCCGATACTGTGGGGCGACGCTAGCGGGCCGGGCGCCGACTGCGCGGGCGGCAGCCGTCTGCCGGCCGTTGATCGACTCCTTTGTAGTCCTAGCTGTCGCCATTGATCCAGTGGCTGATCGCCCGGGGACCGGATCTGCACGCTCGGCGCCGGCCTGGGCGCGTCGGGCCCGGGAGGGGAGGTGCCCCGACAGTCAGGGGAGCGTTTCTGACTTGCCATCGGATCGGCAGCCGACAACGTCGTCCCGGCCCACGCAAGGTGAGGTGAGGCGGCGACAGCCGTCGGACAACCACACCCTCGTCGAACGTAATCCTGCGGCCGGACTGGGATTCGACGAACATCTCGGCGCCGACGACGGCGTACTGATCATCGACGAAACCGGCTCCGTGAAGAAAGGCACCACCTCCTCCGGAGTCCAGCGGCAGTACTGCGGCACCGACGGCCGCACCGAGAACCCGCCAAGTCGGAGTCTTCCTAGCCTACTCCGACAAACTGGGCCGCACCCCGATCGACCGGACGCCCTACTTGCCGCAGTCCTGACCCGACCAGTACGACCTCGGCATGGAGTACGTCGGCTACGTCGACCCGGGCGGCTACGACCGCGTGGTCTTCCGCGGCGACCCGGCCACCCGCGAGTTCATCGCCTTCTGGCTCGCCGACGGCCGGGTCCTCGCCGGCATGAACGTCAACGTCTGGGACGTCACCGACCCGATCCGCGAACTCGTCCGCTCCCGGCGGGTGGTGGACCCGGCCCGCCTCGCCGACCCGGCGGTCCCCCTCGGCGAGGTGTAGGGGCCCGGGAGGGGCGCGACCGCTTCTGGGCGGGCACATGGGGCCGCCCGAGCTCGGAGAGCTCGAACCGACACGATCGCCGGGGCCCGAACCGGTGTCAGTGCAGCGACGAGGGCGGGACCCACGGGTGGGTGCCGGACTCGTTCGGGGTGCTCGCAGGGGGGCCTGCGGGGGCGGGCGGATCGCCTGCCGGACCGGTGGGGTCGGGCGTCGTCGGTGGCGGGGCCGGTTCGGTCCGGTCCCGCCGCAGTGCGACCAGGGACACGACCGCGGTGAGCACGGCGGCGATGGCCGACAGCAGTCCCGCCAGCGCGCTGACGAGTGCCGTGATCTCCGCGGTGCGGTCGACGGGTTGGCCCTCGCCGCACAGGCACGGGAAGTGGATGGCCTGGAAGAAGGCCAGGACACCGCCGGCCACGAGCAGGAAGGCCAGCACGCCGAGGCCCGCCGCCACGCGCATCCGGCGGACGAACCAGCGCGGACGCGCCGCGACGGCCCGGACCCGATCAGGACGCGGACGCCAGTCGAACTCGCCGTTGCTGCGGTCGGATTCCACCACGCCAGGGTAGTCCCGGGGGACGGGCCACGTGTCCATTTCAGGACGTGACCACCGCTCGGCCGACGGCTGACGAACTGCCCGTCCGTGATACTGGAGGTCCTGGGACGGCGGCGCGGGCAGGGAGGCGTGGTGGGTGGGACGGCCGGGTTCGCCGTGGTGGTGTTCGGCGGGCTGGGGGGCGTGGTCGCGTACCTGGCCGGGGTGGTCGGGTTGCGGGAGGTGCGGCGGCTGCGGCGGGTCGGGGTGCCGGTGCGGGCGCTGGTGCGCGAGCGCGTGCCGACGCCCGAGGACCGGGTCTCGCCGCCGCGTCCGCTGCTGCAGTTCGAGACCGAGGACGGCCGGGTGGTCGAGGTCTTCTCCCCCGTCCCGTCCACCCGGCGTCACCCCCTGCCGGACGGCGGCCACGTGCCGCTGCGCTACGACCCGGCCGACCCGCGCCAGGTGCTCGTCGAGGGGCGCGAACGGCGGCCGCTGGAGTACGGGTTCATCGCGCTGGGGCTGTCGATGGTCCTGATCGCGCTCGTCCTGGCGGTCGTGGCGCTCTAGGCGGACCGGACCGCCTCAGGCCCCGACGGTGGCGAGGGCCGGGCGGAAGCCCGTGCTCGCCCCGAAGATCGGCTGGGGATCGGACCAGACGCTGCCGCCCGGGTCGAACCGGTTCCACCAGATGCGCTGGTCGCCGTCCGCCCCCTTCCACGTCATGACGGTGGAGCCGCCGTAGACGGCGAGGGCGGGCCCGACGCCGCTGCGCGCCCCGGGCACCGGCTGGGGCGGGGTCCACACCGTCGAGGACGGGTAGAGCCGGCTCCACCAGATGCGCTGGTCGCCGTCCACCCCCTTCCACGCCATGAGCAGTCCGCCGCCCGGCTGCCCGGCCAGGGCGACCCCGGCGCTGGTGGCGGCGCCGTCGACCGGCTGCGGCCCGGTCCAGGAGTTGCTGCCCGTCGAACCGCCCCGGTAGCTGTTCCACCAGATGCGCTGGTCGCCGTCGACGCCCTTCCACGCCATGCACGGCACGCCGTACGGGCCCCCGCTGCGGTCGACCGCCAGGGCGGGCCCGAAGCCACTGGACGCCCCGGGGACCGCCTGCGGTGCCGTCCACCCGCCGTAGAAGCTGTTCCACCAGATCTGCTGGTCCCCCGTGACGCCCTTCCACGCCATGAAGACCCCGGCGTAGTCGGTCAGCGCCGGGCCGACGCTGCTCGCGGCGCCCGGCACCTGCTGGGGTGCGGACCAGGCGCCCCCGTCGAACGAGTTCCACCAGATCCGCTCGTCGCCGAGGACACCCTTCCAGGCCATCAACAACGGCCCGCCCCACGGCCCGGCCAGGGCGACCCCGGCGCTGGTGGCGGCGCCGTCGACCGGCTGCGGCCCGGTCCAACCGGTGCCGTTCACAAGCTGGTTCCACCAGATGCGCTGGTCCCCGTCGACGCCCTTCCACGCCATGAACGTGCTCCCGTCGGCGACGCCCGCGAGATTCGGCAGCCGCTCGGCACCGACCGCGACCGGCACCACCGATCCGCCGACTCCGGCCACGGCCACGGCCGTTGCCCCCAGGCGGAGCAGACGCCTCCGGCTCAACCCCGAGCTCAGAGCTTCTTGCGACACTGTTGACCCTCCGTCACATGAGAGGTGCTCGTCGAACCCTGTGTGCGCCGGGGAGCGTACGGAAGCCACTATGACACGGGCGAACGACGGTCGGGGGAAGCCGAGTTCAGCCGCCCTAGTCCCGGCTCGCCCGCAGCGCCGACGGGGTGGTGCCCGTGTGGAGGCGCATCGTGCGGGTGAGGTGGCTCTGGTCGGCGAAGCCGCAGAGCTGGGCGATCGCGGCGATGGGGGTGTCGGTGGTGAGCAGGGCCCGGCGGGCGTGTTCGAGGCGCAGGCGGACGAGGTACTGGTGCGGCGACTGGCCGGTGGAGGCGCGGAACGCCCGGGTGAAGTGGGACGGGCTGACGCCGGCCACGGCGGCGAGGTCGGTGAGGGAGAGCCGGCCGTCGAGGTAGCCGTTCATGTGGTCGACGACCCGGTCGAGCCGCTTCGGGGTGAGGCCGCCGTCCCGTTCGGGCAGGCCGGGGCCGCGGGTGGCGGCGGTGCGGATGAGGTGGGCGGCGAGGGCCTGGAGCAGGGACTGCGCGTAGAGCGGGTCGGCGGGGCGGGGGCCCTCGTACTCGGCGACCAGGCGCTCGACGAGCATGGCGAGGAACGGGTCGGTCAGGTGGAAGCGCGGGGCGAGTTCCAGCGGCCCCGGCAGGTCGCTCTCGGTGGCGAGCTTCTCCAGCCAGGCCGGTTCGAGGGCGACGATCATGAGTTCGGCGTCCTGCCCCCAGCGCGGGCGGGAGGCCCAGCCGGCCGGGTTGATCAGCGCCTGGCCGCGGTGGAAGCGCTCGCGCCGGGGCCGGCCGTCGGCGGACCAGGCGAGGTCGGCCGAGGTGCCCGCGTGCACGGCGAGGACGTGCCGGGTGGGCCCGTCCTCCATCGGGGAGTCCCCGGTGGCGGCCCGTTCGAGGCCGCGCTCGACCACGGCCTCGTCGAGGTCCTGGCCGCTGCCGGAGAGCCGGAGCAGGTGCGGCTTGATGGCGGACAGGGACATCGCTTGGGTGGTCATACCGTCGATTCTGGTCCGTCCGGGGGACGGATGACGACCGCGGGCGGCGGCGGATCCGGGTGCCGCGCGAGATCGTGAGCGGTTCGTTCCAGGGGGCGCCGGATCGTTCAAGCCCCGGACGGGCCTCGCGGCGGACAGTGGTGCGGCGAACACATCCCCCATCTGGCGAGGAGCCGTAGATCATGAGCAGCAACCACTCCCTGGCCGGCAAGGTCGTCCTGGTCGGCGCCGGTGCGAAGAACCTCGGCGGACTGATCAGCCGCACCGCGGGCGCCGACGGCGCGAAGGTCGTCGTGCACTACCACTCGGACGGGACCGCGGCGGACGCCGAGGCGACGGTCGCCGCGGTCAAGGCCGCCGGCGGCGAGGCGGTGGCCGTGCAGGGCGACCTGACGAAGCCCGCCGAGGTGGAGCGCGTCTTCGCCGTCGCGAAGGAGACCTTCGGCGGCGTCGACGTCGCCGTGAACACGGCCGGCATGGTGCTGCGCAAGCCGATCGTGGAAACCACCGAGGCCGAGTACGACGTGATGCACGCCGTGAACGCCAAGGCCGCGTACTTCTTCATCCGCGAGGCGGGCAGGCAGCTGAACGACGGCGGCAAGGTCGTCACGATCCTGACGTCGCTGCTCGCCGCGTTCACCGACGGCTACTCCACCTACGCGGGTGCCAAGGCCCCGGTCGAGCACTACACGCGGGCCGCGGCCAAGGAGTTCGCCGCGCGCGGGATCTCGGTGAACAACGTCGCCCCGGGCCCGATGGACACCCCGTTCTTCTACGGCCAGGAGACCCCGGAGCGCGTGGCGTTCCACAAGTCGCAGGCGATGGGCAACGACCTGACGAAGATCGAGGACATCGTCCCGATCGTCACGTTCCTCGCCACCGACGGCTGGTGGATCACCGGCCAGACCCTCTTCGCCAACGGCGGCTACACCACCCGCTGATCCGAAAGACGCGCCCCGGCGCTGCCCCGGGCCCGTCGGGTCCGGGGCAGCGCGCCGTCACGTGATGACCGCCGTCGTCGCGGCCGTGGCGGCGGTGACGGCGGTGATCGCCGCGATCGCGGCCTGCATGTTCCGGATCGCCTCGCCGACCGATCCGCTCGCCCACTCGCCGGCCGCGATGGCCGCGAACCGCGGCTCGACCTCCTTGCGGGGCAGGTCGGGGAAGGCCAGGCGGTGCAGGCGGGTCGCGTGGATCAGGGCGATCAGCGTGGCGGTGCGGGCGTCCGGGTCCTCGCCGCGCAGGACGGCGGCGGCGAGGCGCTCGCGCAGTGCGCGCTCGACGGTCGGGTCGGCCTCGGGGTAGCGGCGGACCGGGAAGATGCCAAGGGCGCGGTGGCGCTCCTCGGTGACCAGGCCGCGCTCGCACAGGCGCTGGACGGCGTCGCGGACGGCGGTGGGGCGGTCCGTGGTGAGCCAGCCGGACGCCTTCCCCGCCCCCCGACCCGCGCCCTTGCGCTCGGCCCACTCGGCGAGCCGGTCGAGGCGGCCGTCCAGGAGCGGGTCGCCGGTGGGGGTGCGGTCGGCGACGGCGAGCCGGCCGTCGTCGACGGTGACGCGCCCGGCCAGCACGAGGTC
Source organism: Kitasatospora sp. NPDC059747 (assembly GCF_042732955.1). Lineage (NCBI taxonomy): Bacteria > Bacillati > Actinomycetota > Actinomycetes > Kitasatosporales > Streptomycetaceae > Kitasatospora > Kitasatospora sp. NPDC059747. The sequence goes on from NZ_JBHWGV010000175.1 coordinate 8,339, forward strand.
CGCGAGGATGCCGCCCGCGACGGCCCAGCCCGCGCTCGCCGCCTCCTTCGCGACGCCGGACTCGTCGTCCAGCGAGAGCAGCATCAGTTCTTCGCCGATGGTCACCTGCATGTCCCGGCCCCTTCCGTGGTTCGTGATCATTGTTCCAGGAGGCCCTCGGGGCCCGTGAGGTCGGCCCCCAGGGTCTCGGCGAGGCGGCGGGCCCGGGTGTCCTCGCGCAGCAGCGTCCGGAGCAGGGCGTCGGTGTCGCGGGCGCCGGCCAGGTAGGCCTCGACGGAGCGCGGGTCGGCGGGCAGCGGCAGCCCGCCGTCGGCGAGGGCGGCGTGCGCGCGGGCGTGGTCGAGGCCGAGCCGGGCGGCGAGTGCGGAGTCCTCACCGTCCGCCGAGCCGTCCGCCGGGCCGCCCCCCGAGCCGTCCGCCGGGCCGCTGTCCGGGTCGCCGCCCGGGGACTGCCGCTGGTGGCGGGCGACCTCGTGCAGGGCAAGGACGGCGAGCAGGACGTGTTCGGTGCCGGGCGAGCGCCGGCCGAGGCGTTCGGCCTGGGCGTCGGTCTCCCGCCGGACGGCGGCGAGGGCGGCTCCGGCGGCGGCCGGGCGCGTCAGCATCCGTTTCCAGCGCGGCTGCCGGCCCGCGCGGTGGGCGAGGACGGCGTCCCGGGTGGGGCGCAGCAGGGGGTGGAGGCCGCCGCGGGCCGCCGGGGCGTCGAGGTGCGCGAGGACGGCGGCGGGGGCGACGCCGCAGCGGGCGAGCAGTTCGGCGGCGCGGTTGCCGGGGTCCGCGAGGACGGCACGCAGGACGTGTTCGGCGGTGAACCTCGGGGCGTGTTCGTCGCGGGCGTGGTCCATCGCCGTGCCGAGGGCGTGGGCAGCGGCGGCGGAGATCCGGCGCTCGGCGTCCGCGAGCCCGCCGTCGTCGGCCGTCCACTCCACGTGGCGGTCGCGCAGGGCGGCGTGCAGGGCGGGCGCGGGCGCTCCGGCGGCGGTGAGGGCTCGGGCGGCGCCGCCGCCGGCGTCGGCCGCGGCGGCGAGCAGGTGTTCGGTGCCCAGCCGCCCGCCGCTGACCTGCCGCGCGGTGTCCAGGACGTCCAGCGCCCGCCGGTCCGGTTCCAGTGTCGTCTCCATGCCGGCCCTCCCCATTCCTTGGCCGCGACCATACGTCGAATTTGCCTTCACTTTGCCGAATTCGACGTAGGGAACGCGTCAAGAAATCCCGGCGCGGACCGGGGAAGCCGCCGACCAGGCACGAAGGTCTGCCCGTTCGGGCAGCGGTCCCGAGTGGGGCGGCGCTTACCGTGGACGGGTGAGCGTGCGGGCGGGGGCACGGCGGGGCGAAGCGTCGGGGGCAGGCCCGGGGATGGCGCCCGGCACGAGCCCGGTGGCACACACTCCCGCCGCCGCTCTGCTGTCCCTGCAACGGGCGGCGGGGAACGCGGCCACCACCGCGCTCGTCCGGTCGGTGCGATCCGCGCCCACGGCCGTCGTCCAGCGCGTCGACGGCGCGGACACGGCTCCCGTGAGCGATCCGGAGGCGCTCGCGGCCGTCAACGCGCTCCCCGCGCACGTCCTGAGCGGGGGCGGCGGGGTCCCGCTCACCACCGACACGCAGAAGGGGCACTTCCTGCGGGCCGGCCTCGGCTGGTTCGGCACGGTGGCCGCGCTCGTCGCCCACTACTCCGCGATCGAGCAGTCCGCGGTGCCCGGCCGGCCCTGGCTGCACCGCGACGCCAAGGCCCGGCTGGAGGGGGTGGCGACGGCACTGGAGGGCCCGATGCCGTCGTCCAGCACCGCCTTCGCCTTCCGCAAGTCCTTCGACGCGAACACCAAGTTCACCCCGGCGTCCATGCACACCCTCGGGTACGCCATCGACTACGACGCCACGAACATGCCGCAGATCGGCAAGGCCGAGACCGCGGAGCTGGTCCGGTCCGTCACCGGCGCGGAGAGCCACGCCGACCTGGGCGAGTACGGGCAGCGCAGGGCGTTGATCCGCGCGACCGGCGACGCGACCGCCGGGGACCCCGACGCCGCGCCCTCCCCCGCCGCCCAGGCGCACTTCGACCGGCTGCGCGCCGAGTCCGGGCGCCTCGCGCAGACCTCGGCGGCCTTCCAGGCCTCCCTCGGCGACAACCGCGACGCCTTCCTCGACCTGCGCACCCGCTACTTCGAGGCCACCACCGACGCCGACCGCGCCGCCCTCCTCGCCCAGGTGCCCGCCCTCATCGCACCCTGGACGGCGGCGATCACCGCCGAGGAGCAACGGATCGCCCGGGCCGCCGCCGCGGCCGGTCTCGACGCGGCCGACCTGCCGAGCCGCCAGCGGCTCACCACCCAACTCGCCAACCTCGACGCGGTGAAGGCCGCCGCCGTCCGCGACCAGCGGGCGGTCCGGCACGCCGCCGAGCCGGCCGAGACGAGCCCGGCCGGCCGCCGGCTCGCACAGTGGGAGCAGAAGCTCGACCTGACGGCCTCCGGCGGCTACGCGGACCGGCTGACCGCCGTCGTCAACGCGGCCGAGGACCGCCGCACCGCGCTCGCCCCGCTGCTCGGCGCCCGCGAGCAGGCCGCGACGCTCACCTCCCTGCGCGCCAAACTCGCGACTCCCGCCTACCTGTTCGGGCAGAAGAAGGCGGGCAAGAAGGGCACCCGGCCGACCACGGCCGCCGCCGTCGCCTCCCCCTCGATGGCGCAGCTGGTCGAACGTGGTTTCTACAACCCCCGGGAGCGGACGGCCGGTTCGGAGCACTTCGACGCCGAGTTCCTGGTGCAGCTGGCGCGGCACGGCTTCGACGGCGGCCTGGCCTGGGGCGGGGAGTCCACCGACTCCATGCACATGGAACTGGTCGTCGACCGCCCGGCGGCCCAGCCCCCGGCCGGCGCGCACCCGTAGCGCGCCGCACCGCCACCGGCCCCGGCCCCGGCCCTGGCCCGCGATCGGCATATTCGCGGCCCGGCATATCCGGCGACAGGGCGGCCCCGTTCCAGTAGTCTACCAACGATCACACTGAGTGATCATCATGGAGCTCTACCAGTGCGGGGGGAGCTGACCCTCGATGCACGATCGCGCCCACCACATCCACTCCGCCCCAGGTGATCCGGCACGGACCTCCTGGGTGATCCGCGACCACCTCCTCGACCGGCTGGCCCGCGCCTCGCCCGGTGCCCTGACGCTCCTGGTCGCACCCGCCGGCTACGGAAAGACGACGCTGCTCGCGCAGCACCTCGAACGGTTCCCGGGCACGATCGTGCGGTGGCGCCCCTGGCGCGGCACGAGCGAGGCCGGGGCCGTGCTCTCCGCCGTCCGCCACGCGCTCGGCGGCGGCGCCGGACCGCTCACCGTCGAGAGCGTGCTGCGCCGCGTGGAGCGGCGGCCGGGCCCGGTGCTGCTCGCCGTCGACGACCTGCACCTGATCCACGGGACCGAGGCCGAGGCCGCGCTGGAGGAGATCGCGCTGCTCGCCCCGCCCAACCTCCGCCTCCTGCTGGCCGGCCAGCGGCTGCCCCAGTTCAACCTGACCCGCTGGGAGCTCGCCACGAGCACCGTCCTCGGCCCCGCCGACCTGCGGCTGCGCTCCGACGAGGTCCGCCGGCTGCTGCACGACGCGCACGGCGGCCGGCCCTCCGCCCGGCAGACGGCGCAGGTGGACGGGCTCACCCAGGGCTGGCCCGCCGCGCTGCGGCTGGCCGGCCCCGCGCTCCTGCACCCGCCGGAGGCCGTCGCGGCCGTCGTCGGCTCCCTCACCCACGCCTACCTGGAGCGCGAGGTGATCCGGCCGCTCCCGGAGCGGCTCGTGCGCTTCCTGGAGCAGGTCAGCCCGCTGTCGCGGCTCGACGCGGCACGGTGCGACGCGCTCGTCGGCGGCACGGAGAGCGCCTGGCTGCTGGGCGTCCTGGCCGACGAGCGCGGCCTGCTCAGGCGCGACCCGGCCGACGGCACCTTCCACTGGGGCCCGCTGCTCCGCGGCCACCTGCTGCGTCGCCGGCCGACCGGGACCACCGGCGGCGGGCGGGAGCGCCCGCCGTACCGCGGCGTCGCGCCGACGGCCGCACCCGCGCCTGCCGTCGAATCGGCCACGCTGTCGCTGCGCTGCTTCGGCGGTTTCGAACTCACACTGGGGGAAAGGGACTTGACCTGGACGGCGATCCGCCCCCGGGCCCGGGCGCTGCTGCGGCTGCTGGCGATCCACGCCGGCCAGCCCGTCCACCGGGAGCTGCTGGTCGAGGCACTGTGGCCCGAGCGCCCGCCCGCCACCGCCGCGCGCTGCCTGCACGTCGCCGTCTCCGCGCTGCGGACCTTCCTGGAGCCCGGCGTCACCCGCGGCGGATCGCGGCTGCTGGTCCGCTCCGGCGAGGCCTACCTGCTGCGCATCCCCCCGGAGGGCAGCTACGACCTGCGGCGGTTCGAGACCTCGCTCGCGGAGGGCCGGGACGCCGAGGCGGCCGCCCGGCCGGAGGCGGCCGCCCGGGCCCTCCGCGCCGCGCTGGACGCGTACGCCGGGGAGCTGCTGCCCGAGGACGGTCCGGCGGAGTGGGTCGTGGAGCGCAGGGAGCACTACCGGCACGCCGCCGCCGAGGCCGCGCTGGTCCTCGCCAAGCTCGAACTCGCCCGCGGGCGGCCGGTCGCGGGCGCCCGGGCGGCGGCGCGCAGCGTGCAGATCGACCCGTTCCGGGACGACGCCTGGCAGACGCTGATCGTCGCCCACGAGCGGAGCGGGGAGACGGCGGCGGCCGAGCGCAGCCGGAAGGGGCACGCGCGGATGCTGCTCTCGCTCGGGCTCCCGGCCGCCCCGGTGGAAGTGATCTGATGCACAGTCAATTTCCGTAATCCTCATGGGCGTTCGAAGAACTCCACCTCGGCGACGGCCACCCTGCGGTCCGGTCCCGTGCCGTAGGCGGCGTCGACCGTCAGGCGGATCCGCACCACGTCGCCGACGGCGAGGTGGAAGCGCTGCTCGCCCGGCGCGTCGGCCGGATGGACCGTCCGGGTCGTCGCCCTGCCGTCCGAGCCGGTCAGGGTGACGGTGAGTTCGCGCGGGCGGGCCTGGGTGAGGAACTGCTCGGCGGTGGTCGAGGTGCCGGGGTAGACCACGAGGTCGAGCAGCCGGAACGGCGACGCGAAGTCCATCTCCAGGTACTCGCCGCGGCCGTCCCCGGGGCGGGCGGGCGCCCAGTAGCGGTCGGTGGTCCCGTCGACGGCGAGCGCCGCCGGGTGGGCCGGGTCCTCGCTGGAGGCCCGGACCGCGGTGGGGTGGACCTGCTGCGGCGTGGCGAGCCGGTCGCGGACCACCTCGACGCCGGCGGCCAGCTCGCCCCGGTACGCGTAGCCCCCGGCGGCGAGCAGCGCCACCAGCACCAGCGGCACGACGAACCGCGGGCGGCGCAGCCGGCGCACGCGCGGACGGTCCCCCGCGACCGGGCCCGGCCTCGGCCGGCGGACGAACGGCCGCCGCCACCACGGCGGCTTCGGCGCGACCCGGGCGTCTTCGAGCGGGTCGCCGCAGCGGCGGCAGTAGCGCCGGGTGGGCACGTTGCCGGTGCCGCACTGGCCGCAGATCAGGTCGCCGGGGGCGATCGGCTCCCGGTCGGGGGGCGCGCGGGGGGGGCG
>NZ_JBHWGV010000176.1:0-12520 GCF_042732955.1 Kitasatospora sp. NPDC059747
CCGGTACGACAAGCGCGCCTACGTCTTCCACGGCACCGTCACCGTCGCATCAATCCGACTCTGGCTCCGACGATGATCCGCCGTACAGAACCTAGCCGGCCGAAGCGTCGGGCTGCTGGAAGGCCCGGGAAAGTTCTTCTCACCGGACCGATGAGTTCGGACGGTGGCGGCGGTCAAACCCTCGGAAGCAACGACAGCCGACCCGGGGAGACCTGAAATGTCCAGCACTGCCACCACCACCACCGCCACCGCCGTGAAGTCCGGCAGGGCCACCGTCCGCTTGGTCTGGACGCTGCGGATCCTGCTCGCGCTCTTCTTCGCCCTGGCCAGCGCGCTGCCCAAGCTGCTCGCGCTCCCCGCCGCCACCACCGTCTTCGACGCCATCGGCTGGGGCCACTGGTTCATGTACCTGACCGGGCTGGTGGAGCTCGCCGGGGCGATCGGCCTGCTGGTCGGGCGGCTGGCCGGGCCGGCCGCGGCGGCGCTCATCGTCTTCCTGGCGTTCGCGTTCCTCACCCAGCTCACCGCGATGCACGGGGAGAACGCCGGGACCCCGTTCATCTTCATGGTGCCGCTGGCCGTCATCGCCTGGAACCGGCGCACCGAGACGGCCGAACTGCTCGGCCTGCGGCGTTGACCGGATGCTCGCAGGACCCGCCGGCACGGGCACGGCGTCGCGGCGCACTACCGGCGCTCTGGCCGGTCGCCCATGACGACCTGCCCGTCGCCGGCGGCATGGCCAAGGCCAAGGTCGCCGAAGTGTTCCTGGTGGTGGACTTGCCGTGGTGTTCGCAGCGCAGCGAGGACACCGACCACCACCGCCGTCCGCGCGGGTGGGGTCCCGGTGCGGGAGCCCCGTGCGGCCGTCACTTCTGGAAGGGGCTCGGCTCCCAGGCTTTGCCGCCGGCCGGGTAGCTGTACAGCGGTCGGCCCTTGACCGCGCTGGTGCGGAACGGCGCGCCGTTGGCCAGGCCGATGGGCAGTGTGCCCGTCCGGTTGCCGCTGGACCACTCCAGTTCCAGGTACCAGCTGACGTCGTGGAAGGTGGTCTCGGCGGTGACCTCGATGACCTCCGGGTCCCGTTCGCTCACCTTGAGCGGCAGGCCGGTGCTGCCCCCGGTCAGGACCGGACGGGGGCGGGCCGCGTCCAGGTCGAGGTCGTAGGAGTGGACGTCCATTCCGCCGCCGCAGCCCTGGCCCATGGAGTAGGCGTTCCAGGCCAGCGGGGCCGCCGTCCGGGCGACGCGGACGTTGAGGGCGGTCAGCACCACGGTGTCGCCGCCGGTGCCCTGCACGGTGAGCTCGATCGACTGGTAGTGGCCGGGGACCGCACCGACCTCGGAGGCCCAGGCGGGGACGTCCGCCACCGCGGGCGGCCGGGGGACTTCCGACGGCGGACGGTCGACCACGTACTGGTCGCACTCGGCGTCCCGGAGGGACGGGCGGACCGTGACGGTGATCGGGGCGCTCGCACCCTGGTCCGCGGTGCCGACAGGCCCCGCCGGGGCGGGAGCGGACACGGGGTCACCGTCCCTGCGGGTCTTGAGATCGGTGGCGACGGCGCCGATGGTGGCGAGCACGACGATTGCCGTCACGGCCGCGAGTACGCTCCGGCGCGAACGCCTGCGCGGCGGCACTGCGGGGGTGAGCGCCGGGCCGGCCGTCTCGTCCTCTGTGACGCTTCCCGCGGCCGGTTGCGGTGTCGCTTCCGGCGTCGGCGCCGGTGCCGGTGCCGGTGCCGGTGCCGCCGCGGCGGGGGCGGACGCCTGCCGGTTGCCCCGCGCCTCGTGGGCGATGCCCCACAGCCGGTAGAGCTCGGTGCGCTCCTCCGGGGTCGCCCCGCACAGCCGCGCAAGGCGCTCCAGCGGGGCGAACTCCGCCGGCATCACGTCGCCGTTGCAGTAGCGGTGCAGGGCCGACGTGCTCACGTGCAGCCGCTTCGCCAGCACGCCGTAACTGAGGCCCGAACGGCTCTTCAGCTCCTGGAGCAGCCGCGCTGCCCCGTCCGCCTCCCTCAACTCCCCGGTCCCCTCTGGCACTGATCCTCCACCCCGTTCCTGAACCCCCACGGTGATCGCGCCCCCCGGCAGCGGCCGTCGCCGGAGCCGGATCACCTGGACGCGGACCGGCGGCATCGGCATTGGCATCGGCCGCGCCGTCCCGGCGCCCGCGAGCGCGTCCCAGGAAGGTTACGTCTTCCCAGCTCAAACAGGGTAGAAGCGTCCCCGCGTCCCTGATCGTCGGCCCACCGTTGCAGCCGGGACGAATCGGCGCACAAGCTGGCGGCGAACACCGAGAGGGAGCAACTGTGAGCACTGTTCGGGCGGCCCGGGCCGCTATACGCACCAACGTCGTCTTCCACCGCGGGGCGGTGGCACTGGCGATGGGCGGGATCCTGCTGATGTCCTCGGCCTGCGGCGACGGCCAAAACAAGAGCGCTGACACCGCCGCCTCCGGCGCACCCTCAGGCACCCCCGGCGACACCCCCTCAGGCACCCCCGGCGAGGCGGCCGGCGCGGCGACGCCGAGGACGTCGACCGCGGTGCTGGACGTGGAGCCGAAGGACGGGGCCCAGGCGGTCGCACCGACCGCGCTCCACGTGAGCGTCTCCCACGGCACGCTCACCGCCGTCGCCGTGACCGACAAGGACGGCAAGCCCGTCCAGGGCTCGATCACCCCGGACGGCACCGGCTGGAAGCCCGCCGCCGCGCTCGCCCCCGGCACGGCGTACACGGTGAACGCCCAGGCGAAGGACGCCGACGGCCTGGTCTCCGCGGCCACCAGCGCCTTCACCACCGTCTCCCCCGGCAAGCGGGTGTCCAGCAACGACAACATCGCCGACGGCCAGACCTACGGCGTGGGCATGATCGTCAAGGTGGACTTCGGCAGCAGGATCGTGAACAAGGACGCCGTCGCCAAAGCCATCACCTTCGAGACGGACGACGGCACCGAGGTGAAGGGCCACTGGTTCGGCGACGACCGGATCGACTTCCGCCCGGCGCAGTTCTGGAAGCCGAACACCAAGGTCACCATCCACTACCGGCTGAAGAACGTCGAGGTCGCCCCCGGTGTCTGGGGCGACGTCGACAAGGACGAGCCGTTCGTCATCGGCCGCTCCCAGGTCTCCACCGCGGACGCCGCCACGCACCTGTTGACGATCGTGCGGGACGGCCGGACCACCACCGTGCCCGCCACCCTCGGCGACGACAAGCACCCCTCCTGGGGCGGAACCATGGTCGTCATGTCCAAGGAGAAGGTCACCCACATGAACTCACAGACCGTCGGCATGGGCAACGAGTACGACATCCCCGACGCCCCGCACGCGATGCGGCTGACCAGGAGCGGCACCTACCTCCACGGAAACTACTGGTACAAGGGCGACCCGTTCGGCAAGGAAAACACCAGCCACGGCTGCGTCGCGCTCAAGGACGTGGAGGGCGGCAGCGACACCTCCCCGGCCGGGTCGTTCTTCAACAGCTCGCTGATCGGCGACGTCGTCACGGTCGTGAACACCAAGGAGAAGACCGTCGCCCCCGACAACGGCCTCGGCGGCTGGAACCTGGCCAACTGGTAGCACCCGCCCGCCGGCGTGAGTCCCCGCCGGGGCAGCGGGGCGGCTCCCGGCCGCCTCGCCGGTCGGTGTGTCCGAACGGGCGGGCATACTGGCGCCGTGCCGACCGCCGAAGACCCCCACCAGCACCCGTCCCGCGAGCCGGAGCCGGCCGAGCCGGGCCGGGCGACACCCGATCCGTTCGAGGGGCTCGTCCTGGACGAGCGTTTCGTCAAGGACGCCGCCGTCAAGGAGCCGACCGCCCGGACCCGGATGCTCGCCGCGCGGTGGCGGCAGGAGCCGCCGGTGGATCCGGGAGGCCGCCGCTGGACGCCCGGGGCCGCCTCCGGCACGGCCCGCTCGCGGTGGTTGCGGCCCGGACGGCGGCGCACCGTGCTGATCGCGGTCGCCGCGTTCGCGGCGCTGGTGGCCGTCGCGGTCGGGACGGACCCGGCCGGTCTGCTGAACGGGGGCGGCCCGGCGGCGCGCCGCCCGCGGGGTGTGCCCGCCTCGCCCCGGCCGACCGCGGACGTCGCGCTGCCCGGCGGTGGGGTCTCCGACGGCACCAGGTGCGGCGCCAAGGGCTTCCACCACTTCGAGCCGGCGCCCGGATCCTTCACCTTCGCCGGGTCACTGGCGGACGCCCCGCCGCCGGGACCGCAACTCGCCCTCGGCTCCTACGGGTTCTCACGGGACGCGGCGAACGACCCCGGGCGCTTCACCATCGGTCTGGACCTCGCACCGGGCCCCGGCGGCAACGCACTGGACCTGTCCGCGCCGCTCGGTCAGCAGGGCGTGGCGGTGGAGATCGAGGGCCCGGACGGCCTGGTCGGCGGGGCCCACGGGCTCCCGCTCACACACGACGGCGACGCCCCGTCGGGTGACGCCCCGTCCGGCGCGGGCGGCACCGTCCACGTCGGACCGGAGAGCGGCGCGTCCGTCCAGGTGAGCCTCCCGGCCGCGGCCCTGTGCCCGGGCTTCGACGGCTTCGCCGTCCAGCAACGCCTGATCGCACCGACCGACTCGCACAACACCATCACCGGCCAGCCGTACTACCGGCTCACGGTCTCCATCTCCGATCCGGCGATCGGCGCGCTGCGGCGCCAGGCGGGCTCGACGGTGCCGGGCGACGTACTGGCAACCGACAACCGGATCCCCCGCTGACCGGAGTTACCCGAGGAAGGTCCCGACGACGCCCGGCGGGAACGGCGAAGGGGCGGCCCGGGCTCGGGCCGCCCCGACGCGGTGCTGCCACCGATCACGGGAGCCGCTGGCCCGGACGCACCCGCCGGCCGCAGCGCCAAGAGGTCACGGGCACTGCTTCCAGGCCAGGTGGTACACGGTTTTGATCCCGCCGGCCGTCGAGTCCATCCCCAGGAAGCTGGTGGCGCCCGGGCTCGACGTGCCGGGATCGACCTGCAGTTCGGTGTCGATGCCGAGGCTGCGTTCCTCCCCGCAGGGGGCGAAGACCAGGGCGGCGGTGTCCACGGTGTCGGTCACCTGCCAGTCGTTGTTGAATCCGCCCTTGAAGTGATGGGTCTTGTGGATGGTGCGGGGGTCGCCCTGGAAGTGGTAGCCGGCCCGCACGGTCCCGGACGCGCCCGGCGCCAGTGACGCGAAGCCGCTGTAGCCGGCGGACACGATCGCGTAGGTGGAACCACCGGGGACGTGCACGAGCAGGTTGAGCTGACAGTCCTTCCGGAAGTCGGTCGGCGCCGACCCGGGTCCCACCTGGGCCATGTAGTTGCTGTAGGTGACGGTGAAGGCGGTGTTGTCGGGGGACACGGCCACGGCGGCCGTCCCCGCCGGGCAGCCGGAACCGGCGGCCGCCACGCTGTCGATGACGATCCGGTCCGGCGGCGGGGGCGGAGGCGGAGGCTGGCTGCCGCCGAGAGCCGACGAACCGAACAATGATGTAGCGACACCGGTCGCGGCCAGCACGCGGAGCACCATGGGCTTCCCTTCGATCGTCCACGGATCCGGGGCGGGCACGGCTTTCCGGGCCCGCCCCCGGACTTCACGTCGGCATCGCACCACACGTTGCACGCCCGAGCACGGAAGGTGACGCCCCGGTCACTCAGACGGCCTTCAGGGCGGAGGTCGCGTGACATGGCAGGCTCGGAAGCAACCCCGGAGGCAGCCGGCCGCGGTGATGCGCCGCCGTCGGCCCGGACCGTGCCGCCGCGGCCGGACCTGCCGGTGGCGGCCTCAGACCAGGCGCCAGAGGTGGTCCGGCGTCCCGTTGTCGGTCCACTGCGTCACCTGGGCGCCGTCGGTGAGGCTCTGGTCCTGGACGGCCAGGAGCTTGCCGCTGTGGACGTTGACGATCTTCGACCAGCCGTTGCCGGCATCGAGCAGGCGCCAGAGGTGGTCCGGGGTGCCGTTGTCGTGGTACTGGCGGACGAAGGCGCCGTCGGTGAGGCTCTGGTCCTTGACCGCGAGCAGCTTGCCGGTGGCACGGTTGTAGATCTTCACCGTGCCGTCGCCGTTGTCGACGACCGTCCACAGGTGGTCCGGGGTGCCGTTGTCCGACCACTGGGTGACGTTGGCGTTGTCCAGCAGGGACTGGTCGGAGACGGCCAGCAGCTTGCCCGAGCGCTGGTTCTGGATCCGGTGCCAGGAGACCGTGGAGCCCGTCCGCGGTGCCACCAGGGCGAAGATCCCGCCGACCACCGGGCGGGCCTGGAACGGTTTGGTGGCACCGGTCGTGGCGTCGTACCAGTCGCCGAAGGGGACGCGCCCGGTGCCGGTGCTCACGAAGCTGTGGACGCCGTTGACGAGGGTGTCGCGGACGGTGCCCTGGTCGCGCAGCCAGGCGGCCGTCCACAGCTCCCAGTCGGCCTTGGTGTAGCCGTTGCCGTCCAGCACCACGCCGAAGCCGGCGGCGTTCGCCTGGTACCAGGCGGCCTCCTGGGCCGCGACGCCGGCCGGGACGAGGTCCAGGCCCAGCAACTGGTCGGCGAAGCCGTTGTACTTGAGGCTCCAGGTGTTCGCCGAGCCGTACGCCAGGTCCAGGTGGGCCGCGCCCGGGTCCTGGGCCGAGGTCAGCCACTGGCTGATGTAGCCGCGCGCGGTGGCCGCGTAGCGTGCCCGGTCGGCGTCGTTGCCCGCGAAGCCCGCCACGACGCCCATGGCGCCGATCGCGATGATGCCCTTGAGCGCGAGGTTGGCGTTGTGCGCGACGGGGCCGGAGAAGTCGTCGGTGGACAGCTGGCTGCCGGGGTCCAGCGCGTTGCCGACCAGGTAGTCGGCCCACTGCTTGAGGACGGCGTAGTGCGCCTGTGCGAACGAGGCCGCGTCGGCCGCGGCCAGGCGTTGCAGCAGCGCTGCCGTCATGATCAGCATGTTGGCCGACTCCTCGACCGGCATGTCCTCCTCGACGCCGTCGTTGTGGCCGGCCGCGTTCGGGTAGTGGGTGCCCAGGTCGTGCACGGCGAAGCCCTTGGGCCAGCCGCCGTGTTCGCAGTAGGCGAGGATCGGGGTCAGGAGCAGCTGCAGGTAGCTCGGTGAGAGGTAGAGGAAGAGCGGCAGCGCCGGGTAGACCACGTCGATGGTCGAGACGTTGCCGTCGGAGGAGATCTCCTTGAGGAAGGCCCAGGGCGCCCCGTCGTAGCCGGCCAGTTCGGTGCCGGCCACCGCCTGGCGCAGCGCCAGGGCGCACAGCGCCGCGTAGTCCGTGCCCAGGGCCCCGCCGCCGACCGCCGCGCTCGCGTCGTTCCGGATCCGGGCGTCCAGCGCCGTACCGGCGAGGAGCGCCGCGCCGTAGTCGGCCAGGAACCAGTCGGCCATGTCCGGCCAGCCGTTCCAGTACGCCCGCCACCACGGGTCCAGGTTGCCGCCGAGGTAGCTCAGTGCGGGCCCGCGGACGTGGCCGACGGCCACCACGAACTCCGCCGACGCGGTGGCGCCCACCGGGCCCAGGTCGCGGCACAGGCCCAGCACCGGCCAGGAGTCGTCGATCGCCCGGGGCCGGTTGGGATCCGAGGTGCCGGCCAGGGCCCCGTTCGAGGCGGCCGCGCTGCGCACCGCGGTGTCCGCGCCGATCTGCCACGTCGTGCCCGGGGCGGCGGGCGTGGCGAGGACCACCGTGCCCCAGGACGCCTGGTCGCCGTGCTCGGCGAGGACGGTGGGGTTGGCGGGGGTGACGGTGAGCGCCAGGTTGCCGCCGGTGGTCCGTTGCTGGGACCAGGTCACCGGCTGGGTGATGTCGCCGTGTGCCCACTCCCCCGAGATGTCCAGGTGGAGCTGGACGGTGTGGCTCTGGCCGTCGTCGGCCACGGCCCGCATCGACACGTAGCTGAACGGGACGCACTGGCGCTGCAGGTCGTTCAGGTCGACCGGGGAGAAGAACGTCACGGTCAGCGTGACGCCGCCGGCGGTGAAGGTGTAGATCGAGCGGGTGGCGGTGAGTTGGAGCGAGGTCTGGGTCATGGTGGCGCCGACCACCGACTGCGGCGGGTTGCCGGCGAAGAGGTGGCCGGTGCCGTCGATCCGGGCGATTCCGCAGAACGCCGTGACGTGCCCGTTCCAGAAGGTGGACCAGGTGCCCGCCAGGTTGTCGCCCGCCTGCCAGGTGTTGAGGTAGGGCGAGCGGACGGCCAGCGGCGTGGCCGGGGGGCGCAGCGGGGTGAAGGCGGTGGAGGCGGTGGAGGGCTGCGCGCGGGCGGCGGCGGGGGCGGCGGTGAGGGCGCCGAGCGGTCCGGCGGCGGCCAGGGCGGCGGCGCCGGCGCCGATCAGCAGGGCGCGGCGGGACGGGTGGTGGGCTGGGGTGGTGGCCTCGGTGTCCGACATCCCGTCGGCTCCCTTCGAAGGTGGTCGGGGCGTGGGGTGGGCGTGGGTTGGGCGTGGTCGGGGGTGTGACGTGTGGTGGACGCGTGGACGTGCGGACGTGCGGACGTGCGGACGTGCGGACGGGGGGGGGGGCGCGCCGGGCCGGGCGGCTGCCGCGCGCGCCGCGGGGCGCGCGCGCGGGGGGGGGCGCGCGGCGGGGGGGCGCGCGCGCGCGCGCGGCCCCGGGGCGCCGGCGGCGACGGGGGGGCGCGGGCCGGGCGCCCGCCCCGGGGGCCGCCCGGCGGCCCCCCCGCCGGGGAGTTGCGCGGGTGTCAGATGTTGACGAAGCGGGCCGGCCGGCCGCCGGGGGCCCAGCCGAGCTCCCAACCGGACCAGCTGCCCGGCTGGTGCCAGTTCTCGTAGGCGTTGCCGTCCCCGCCGACGCCGTAGAGCACGTTGGTGCCGTTGAAGTCGCGGCGGGCGTTCGGGGTGCCGATGAGTCCGCCGGAGGGCGCGGCGCTGAGGGTGTGCCAGCCGGACCAGGGGCCGGCGCCCGGGTTGACCTGGTAGTTCTCCTGCACGTTGCCCTGGTTGTCGAGCGCGTCGACGACGGTCTTGCCGGAGCTGTCCATGAAGACGCTCGGCGAGCCGAGGATCCGGGCGCCGTTGGCCGCGGAGCCGAGCGCCAATTCCCAGCCGGACCAGCTGCCCGGCTGGTGCCACGTCTCCCAGACGCGGCCGTCGGTGCCGGTGGCGTAGACGACGTTGGTGCCGTTGCTGTCGACGTAGCCGTACGGGGTGCCGGTCATCCGGACGCCGGAGGGCAGGCCGGAGATGGTGTGCCAGCCGGACCACGGGCCGGCGTTCGGGTTGACCTGGTAGTTCTCCTGGACGTTGCCGTTGCTGTCGATCGCGTCGACCACGGTGTGGCCCGCGGTGTCGATGAAGACGCTGGGCGAGCTGACCAGCTTGGTGCCGCCCGCGGGGCCGCCGGGTGCCCAGGAGAGCTCGAAGCCGGACCACGTGCCGCCGTCGGGGTGCCAGTTCTCGTAGATGTTGCCGTCGCTGCCCAGGACGTAGATCACGTTGGTGGACATGTTGCGGGTGGCGAACGGGACGCCGATGAAGCGGACCCCGCCGGGCTGGCCGGAGACGTAGTGCCAGCCGGACCAGGGGCCGGCGGCGGGGTTGGTCTGGTAGTTCTCCTGCACGTTGCCGTTGAGGTCGACGGCGTCGACCACGGTCTTGCCGTACCAGTCGACGAAGGCGCTCGGGGAGCTCTCGAAGCGGGTGCCGCCGACCGGCGAGCCGAGGCCGAGCTCCCAGCCGGACCACGGGCCGGCGGCGACGTTGTTCTGGTAGTTCTCGTAGATGTTGCCGTTGTCGGCGGTCGCGTAGGCCACGGTCTTGCCGCTGTGGTCGACGACCGTGGTCTGCAGGCCGCTGCTGATCGGGGCCGGCGCACCGATCGGGGAGACGAACCCGAGGAAGCTGTAGCCGCCTTCGAGGTTCGCCTCGATCTGGTCGGGCGTGCCGCTGACCTCGGTGACGGCGTTGCCCTGGTTGCCGCCGATCTCGGTGAGCGTGCCGTCCGGGTGCACCGACTCCACGATGCCGATGTGCGCGCCGCCGCTCGCCTTGGTCGGGTAGTTCCTCCCGCCGAAGATCATCGCGTCGCCGGGCTGCGGGACGTAGCCGGTCGGGTCGTGCCAGGTGCCGTTGTTGTCGCCGTAGTTGACGAAGGTGGTGACCGTCCAGCCCAGCGGGGAGACGTCGACCCCGCCCTGCGACCAGGCCCACTTCGCGAACGCGGCACACCAGTTGAGGCTGCAGTCGATGCCGTCGTAGCCGGAGCTGCAGCCGCCGCCCAGTTGGCCGCGGGCCGCCGAGACGATGGTGGTGCTGTTCACCGCGGCCGCGGCGGACGACACCGGGAGCAGCGCGGCCGTGCTCGCCACCAGGGTCGCTGCGACGGTCCGGGCGACGGCCCGGCGCAGTGACCTGCCGACGCCGGCGGGGGTGGATCGGGACATGTGTCGTGGTTCCTTCCGTGGAAGTGGAGTGTGCGGGTGTGAGTGTGTGCTCAGCGGTGGCGGTGGCGGGGGCGGATCAGAAGCCCAGGCCGGCCAGCGGGAGCGTGCTGAGGCGTTCGGCGGTCCAGCCGGACAGGGTGGGACTGCGTGTGGTCCTGGCGCACAGGTTCCTGACGGTCCGGAGGCAGTCCTCGGCGCTCTCGGCGCGCAGGATCACGGCGATGTCGAGGCGGCCGGCGGGTGCGGGAGCGCTCGTGCGGACGTGGTCGAGGCGGTCGGCGGGTGCGGCGTGGGCCCAGAACAGGTCGACGACCGTCGCGGGGTCCGGGAGGCGGTCGATCGGAGGCGCCCGGGTCAGCCGGACGGCCACCACGTACCTGGCGGTCGCCGCCGTCACCAGCAGGCGCCGCAGACCTCGCCCGGGGAGCCGGCCGTGTCGGCTGCCACGGGCGCGGCAGCGGCGGCGGGCGCGGCAGCGGTGGCGGACGCGGACGCGGCAGTGGTGGCGGACGCGGCGCACAGCCCGATGCCGACCAGGGCGATCAGGACGAGCGATGCGAATCGCCGTGTTCCGGGCATGGCGGGACCTCCGTACGGCTGGGGGTGAGTGGCCGGAACGGTCGCTCCGGTGCCGGATCCGTCGGGCCCTCGGCGCCCTTCGGTGACGACGAGTCTTCTCGCCGGTCCGGGCCGGCGGAAGGAGTCACCGGTGGCCCGAAGGTTCCATGGCCCGATCGCGCCACACCCCGCCGACGGTCTCCTGCGGCCGCGCGCCGACGGCTGGTACGAACCTTGTTGGATCTGGTCCGGACATGCCAGGCTCAGCACGGGACGCAACGACATCGCACCGGGGACGGGACGGGGGCTGGACCGATGCTGCGCGCGCTGGGGCTGGACGCGGTCAGTGAGCGGGTGTACCGGGCGCTCCTCGCCGATCCGACGGCGGACGCCACACTACTGGCGGAGCAACTCGCCCTTCCCCAGGGCGAGGTGACGAGAAGTCTGGACACGCTGGCGGACCTCGCCCTGCTGCGGATGTCCCGCGAGGCCGCGGACCGGCAGCGCCCGGTCAGCCTCGAACGCGGCATCGCCCTGCTGCTGAAGCGCCAGGAGGAGGAAGTCCGGGCCCGCCGCGCGGCTTTGGAGGCCAATCGCGCCACCGCGGCCGCCGTGACCGAACGGGCGACCCTCGAACGCCGCCGCATTCCGACCGGCACCGAGCAGCTCGACGGCCTGGACGAGATCCAGTCCTGCCTGGAATCGCTGGCCCAGGGCGCCACGACGGAGATCCGCTCCATCGTGCCGACCCTGATGACCCCGGAGGCGCTCGAAGCCGCACGCCCGCTGGACGAGGAGCTCCTGCGCCGCGGGGTCGCCCTCAAGACGGTCTGCCACGAGAGCGCGCGCACCAACCCGCCGGCCCTCGCCTACGCGCGCTCGATGGCCGCGATCGGCGCACAGCTGCGCACCGCCCCGGCGCTGCCGCACCGGCTGTTCGTCGTCGACCGGGCCACGGCCCTGGTCCCCCTGGACCCGGCGTCGCCGAGGCCCAGTGCCGTCATGGTGACCGCGCCCGGGATCGTGGCGGCCCTCGGCGAGCTCTTCGACCGGGTCTGGGACACCGCCGTCCCGCTGGAGGACGCCCCCGCCCCCGACCGGGCCACCGGCATCACCCCCACCGAACGGGAGTTGCTCAGGATCCTCTCCACCGGTCTCACCGACGAAGGCGCCGCCAAACGCCTGGGCGTCTCCCTGCGCACCGTCAAGCGCCGGATGGAAGACCTGATGCGCCGTCTCGACGCCGGCTCACGCTTCGAGGCCGGCTTCAAAGCGGGCCGGCGCGGCTGGCTCTGAACCGCCTCTCCCGGGTCCGGGTCCTTGTTCTCCCGGTCCGCCCGCCGTCGGGGTCACCCGGGCCGGCCGTACGTCCCGTTCGCCGCGGTCGGCACCGGGCTGTGCGCCCGCACCGTACGTCCGGGCGTGCCGGAACGGGACGCGACGTAGCCGGGCCCCGGGGCATCAGGGGGTGTTCCGCCCGGCATCGGGGCGGGACGGCGCGGGGCCCCGCGCGGGGGGGGGGGGGGGGCCGCGGGGGGGCCCCCGGGGGGGGGGGGGGCCCCCCCGGGGTCGGGCGGCGCGGCGGGGGGGGGGGCCCGCCCCCCCCCGG
>NZ_JBHWGV010000176.1:12530-13917 GCF_042732955.1 Kitasatospora sp. NPDC059747
CTTCCAGCTCGAGCGCCTTCACCTGCCCCGGTTTTTTTGGGTGGTTTACACGATTTTGGTGGTGGTGCCCGGGCCGCCCCCCCCGGGGGGGGGGCCGGCGGGGCCCGGGGGCGTCACTTGACGGCGGTGAGGTCCAGCAGCGTGTACGGGCGGCGCTGCGGTTCGGTGGCCTCGCCGACCGCGTTCGGCATGTTCCGCTGCAGCGTGAAGGTCTTGTCCACGGTCTGGTCGCCGGTGCCGGTGACCATGTGGGCCGTCACCGCGTAGTCGGGGGTCGTGATGCCGTAGACGGACGGCAGCTCCAGCTTGAGGGAGGCGCTGTTCCCGGTGATCTGGAAGCAGAACTTGCCGTGGCCGATGGTGTCCCGGTCGCCCATGCCGCGGGTGTCGATCTGCAGCACTCCCGGCCTGGTGGTGCCGGGGGTGGGGCAGTCGACGAGGAGCATGTGGCCGTCACCGGTGATGAGCTTGATGCCGCGGTCCGTGAAGATCTTGTCGGCGCCCGGGTAGGCGAAGTCCTCGACGGCCGGCGGCGGCGGGGTGTCGTCGGCGGTGACGGCCGTGGAACCGGCCGGAGCGCCGGTCGCCGCGTTGGCGGCCGCGACGCCCGTGAACGCGACGGAGCCGGCGACCGCGCCGGCGACGAGCAGCTTGGAAATGGAGCGCATGGGAATCCCCCCTGGAACGTTTCGGAGTCGGTGGTTCACGGCATCTGCGCGAATGGCCCGGAGGCCGTCACCGGGAGTATTGCTATCACGAACGGATGACGTTCTGGAAGATCATTCTTCCGGCCGGGAGAAGAATCGTCGAAACATGAGTATGTATACGAACTCTATGGGCGGATCGATATTCCGAACGGCCCTTTGCCGGGCGGTTACGGCTTGAACAGGTACAGGAGGCCGCCCATCGCGACCGCCGCGAGGGCGAAACGGATCATGGCTTCCTGGGCGAGGCCGTAGTGCTCCAGCGGCAGGCTGCCGTCCTCGGGGCGTTCCAGGACCATCCGCGCCATCTTCTTGCGGAATCCGAGCAGGCTCGCGGGAATCATCAGGCAGACGATCGAGTACATCGAGAGCAGCAGCTGGGGCGGGTAGTCGGGCTTGGCTATCGAGGCGATGTAGGCGAACGTCGCGATGATCACCGGCATGGTCGAAACGCGGATTCGGGTCGCTCGCGTCGGCATCGAAGGCACCAGCAGCGCGAGGTTGACGGCCGCGCACAGGGCCGCGATCAGCCACCAGGAGGTCGTGCTGAGGTCGAGTACGTACATGTCCACCCCTTGTCGAGGGGGGGGGGGGCCGCGCCCCCCCCCCCCCCCGCGGGGGGGAGTTATAAAACCCCCACCCCCCCCCAGGACCCCCCACCGGGGACAAAAAAAAAACCAGGG
>NZ_JBHWGV010000177.1:0-6920 GCF_042732955.1 Kitasatospora sp. NPDC059747
CGTCACCGATGTCGAGGCGGTCGGGGGGGGCCCCGCGCGGGGGGGCGCGCGCCCCCGGCGCCGGGGCGGGTGTCGAGGTCGCGGGTCACTTGAGGAGCCTCCGGAAGTGCAGGCGCCCGCGCTCGGGGAGCAGCGAGTCGAGGATGTCGTCGGCCAGGACCCGGCCGAGGGGGCGGTCGGTGTCGTCGACCACGAGCAGGGAGGTGGCGCGGGCCGCGACCAGGTGGTGGGCTGCCTCGGCGAGGCGGGTGTCGGGGCGGACGGTCACCGGCGGGCCGAACTGGGCCCGCCAGGCGACCAGGTCGGCGATCACGGTGGTGTCCTCGGCGACGGCGAGGTCGAACAGCGGGATGTCGCCGACCAGGACGCCGTCGTCGTCGAGGACGGTCACCGCGTCGATGTCGGTGCGGTGTTCGGCCTGCGCGGCGAGATCGGCCCGCACCTCGCCGACGGTCTGGGCGGACTCGGCGGTGACGAGCAGGGTGGTCATCGCGCCGCCGGCCGTGCCCTCGCGGTGGGTGAGCAGGGAGCGCAGCTCGGCGGCCTCGGGCTCGGGCATCCGGGCCAGCAGGTTCTCGCGCTCGCCCGGGTTGAGGTCGCGCAGGGCGTCGGCGGCCTCGTCCGGCTCCATCTCGTCGACCAGCCGGGCGGCGTGCTCGGGCGGCGCCTCGCGCAGGAGGTTCTCCAGCTCGGCGGGCTCCATCTCCTCCAGGGCGTCCGCCGCGTGCTCCGGCTCCAGCCAGCCGAGCAGCTGCTGGCGCTCGTGGCGGCCGAGGTCCTCCAGGATGTCGGCGAGGTCGGCCGGGCGCAGCCGGTGCAGCGCGGAGCGGGAGGCGCGCAGCCGCACCTCGGCGGGGCCGTGGGTGGCCTGCTCGCCGAAGGGGGCGACGGACTGCCAGTCCAGGACGCCGTCCGGGGTGGGGCGGATCTGCCAGCGGCGCGGGCCGAGGCGGCGCAGGAGGGTGGGCAGCGAGACGTCGACGCCGACCAGGACGGTGCGGGCGGCCAGCGGGGCGAGGTAGAGGTCGGCGGCGCGGGTGACCTGGACGCCGTCGACGTCGACGAGCTGGTGGTCCATCACGTCGCGGGCGAGCAGCACCTCTCCGGGCCTGCGGTTGAACTCGCGCAGGTCGACGCGGGAGGTGCGCAGCCGCACCCCGCAGGTGTGGATCCGCTCGACGGCGGTCGCCGCGATGAACGCGCGGCGCCGGCCTATGCGGATGATCAGGCCGGTGACGGGCGGGTAGGGCTCCGGCCCGTAGAGGCGGGCGACGACGTCGACGACGCGGCCCACCTCCTCGCCGGCCTGGTTGGTGACCGGGCCGCCGACCAGCCCGGCGAGCGAGACGAGCGACGAGCGGACGGCCTTGGTGACGGTGGTGCGGCGCTCGGCTTCGACCGTGCGGTCGCGAAGGCGCGCCGTGGCGGACGAGAACAGCGTGGTGGTGGCCATGGAGAAACCCCCCTTGCCCCGGCAGGACGGGACATCGGGCCGCCCGGTGGCATGGCGCTGCCAACCTTGACCGCAGGGCTCACCGGGCGCGCGCAGGGGCCTCCCGCGTCACGTGGACGCGAGGGGGGAAGCGGAGCGGACCCGGCAGGTCAGGGAAGGAGGAGCCGCCTGGAGCAGCGGAAGAAGGACGGCGGGAACGAAACGGTGAAGGGCCGACTATGGCCAGGACTTCCGTCCATCACGCCCCCTCCCGATCTCGGCCGCGATCCGGCGCCGCGGCGGCATGGCAGGGCGGACGGACGTCACCGCCCGATGCACCCCAACTCGTCAGAGCTTTGGCACTCCACGGCGTGTCCCCGGCCGGTTCGGGCGGGGAAGCCACTTGGGGTCACCCCTTGGGCCGGGGAGACCTGTCCTGATCCGGAGCGTCTCTCGACGGGTGGGATCAGTGGCCTGTGTCCGTGAAGACGCCTCACCGAACGAGGTGTCTTTTCGAATCCTTGACAGGATAGGGCCTTGCCATCCCTCCGGCATAACCCTTGACCTGAGCTTGACCCCGCCCCGACCAGCGGGGGAGCCGCCGGGCGCGCGTCGGGGCGCGCGCGAGCGGAGGCGTACGCGGGGGCCGGGAAGGCGAGAGGACCCGGGAGCGTAGCCTGCTCCCGGGCCCCTGTGTGCCGCCCAATTGCTCACACCGGCACGTTTAAGGGCCGCGGATCAGATTGAAACCGACGCGTTCTGCCGTTGAACTACCGTGCCACGGAGCGGCACAGGCAGGACTTGAACCTGCATTCGTCGATGTTCGTCCGCACCCGGTCGATCCGGTGTTCGGCGGCGAATGCTGAGACTGGAGCGAGAGTCTGAGTTTGACGGGGCCCGCCTCTGCCTGGCTTGGGCTACCCCGGCCGGTGGTGCCGGGGGGAGGATTTGAACCTCCACTGTGACCCCTGGGTCAGCTTCAACATCAGTGTCAGCTTTTTCGCACCGCGCGAGCGCCCCCATCCGGTCTCCCGGAGAGTTCTCGGCGCCGTTCGGTGCACCCGCCCGGCTCCCCGGACGGGTGATCAGGAGGCTACCTGAACAGGTAGCCGAAGACGGCGTCGCCCACGCGCTGGTCGGTGACCTCCACGGCGTTGGCCTCCTCGCGGGCGAACTTGACCGCCTGCTGGAGCTTCTCCACCCGTTCGGCGAGCTCGTTCACGCGCCGGGCGGGCAGGGCGCCGGAGAACTTGACGGTCGTCCAGTACCCGACCGGGACGTCCTCGTAGTAGACCTCGACCTGGGCCGGGTGCTTCTCGGTGGCCTCGGCCTTGACGTGGTTGCGCGGCACCTTCTTGGTCCGGATGGTGCGCACCGGTTCGGTCTTCCACGAGTCGGTGGACGGGTCGAGGTTCCACGACTCGGAGGCGTCCAGCACCGGGAGCTTGCGCACGAAGGTGAACAGGTCGGTGAGCTGCTTCTCCAGGAAGAGCAGGTACGGGACGGGCACCTGGGCGAGCAGCACCTGGCCGTCCACCACCACGTCGGCGCGGGCACCGAGGTTGGCCCAGTCCTTGGTGGCCGTCACGTCGAACAGCCGGGTGAGGGTCGTCGAGGTGGACCGCAGGATGTCCTCGGCCTTGAGCTGCACCCGGGTCGACTCCGGCGGCAGCTGCTCGCCCTCCTCGTCCTTGGGCTGGTAGGTGCGGGAGATCCCGGCCAGCAGCGCGGGCTTCTGCAGGTCCTGGTGGGCCTGGGTCAGCTCCTGGAAGGACTTGGACTTGACGCCTTTTTCGACGGCGATGATCTGGTTCAGCTTTGCCACGTCGAGGACGCTAGCAGTCCCGAACTGGTGCGCGATACCCAATTTATGACCAAGCGGCTTCCCGCGGACCGGGCCGGGCCGACGGGCCCGAACCGGCGGGTCCGAGCCGACGGGTCTGTACCGCAGCGTGTCCGGGGACAGGGGCACGCCACTAAGGTATGGGCCCGTGACAGCATCGAACGGGGCAGTCGTCGGGGGCCGGTACCGCCTCCACGACCTCATCGGGCAGGGCGGCATGGGCCGCGTGTGGCGGGGGCGCGACGAGACCCTCGGACGGGACGTCGCCGTGAAGGAGGTGCTCCTGCCGGCCGGCGTCGACGACGAGCACCGCGAGCAGCTCCTCCAGCGCACGCTGCGCGAGGCGCTCGCCGCCGCGCGGCTCAACCACCCGGGCATCATCACCGTGCACGACGTGGTCGAGCACGAGGGCGCGCCCGTGATCGTCATGGAGTACGTGACCGGCGCCTCGCTCGCCGCGCTGCTCGGCCGGGACGGCGCGCTGCCGGCGCGGCGGGTGGCCGAGATCGGCGTCGCGATGCTCAAGGCGCTCCAGCAGGCGCACGCGGCGGGGATCGTCCACCGCGATCTCAAGCCGGACAACGTCCTGCTGATGGACGAGCGCGTCATCCTCACCGACTTCGGCATCGCGCACATGGCCGACGCGACGACCGCGCTCACCCGGACCGGCGCCGTCATCGGCACTCCCGCCTACATGGCCCCCGAGCAGCTGGAGGGCAAACCGCCGACGCCCGCCAACGACCTGTGGTCGCTCGGCGCGACGCTGTACGCGGCGGTGGAGGGCCAAGCGCCCTTCCACGCCGACACGTTCAGCGCCCTGTGCATCGCCGTCGTCACCCAGCCGCCGCGCCCCACCCAGCGGGCCGGTGCCCTCGCGCCGGTGCTTGCCGGGCTGCTCACCAAGGACCCGGCGCAGCGACTGACGGCCGAACAGGCCATCGCGGCGCTGGAGTCGGTGATCCGGGGTGAGCCGGCCCCGGTCGCTCCGCCGCCGACCCGGGTCGACGCGCCGCCGCAGTCGCCGGGCTTCGGGCCGGCCCTGGGCTACCCGCCGCCGTCCGGGGAGCCGCTGCGGTCGGTGCTCGGCACGTTCCCGCACCAAACGCCGACGCCCGACGGCGGCTTCGCGCCGCACCAGCAGACCGCGCCCCATTCGCCAGGTGCCGACGGGGTCCTCGCTGCTCCCCGGGGCAATCCGGTCGTGGCCCGGCTGGTGCAATTCGGCGGCACCATGGCGGTGCTCTGGGCCCTCGGCCTGGCGGCGCCGTGGAACTTCGTGGGGCAGTTCTCGCCCTCCTACTACCTGCCCTTGATCGTGGCCACGGCCGTGTTCTCGCTCGTGCACGCGCTGCCCCGGCCTCGCTTCCACCCCGGGCTGGTGTGGGCCCTCTTCCTCGTCCTCGACGTGGCGCTGTTCTACGGGAACACGTACATCGAATCCCAGGGGTTCCGGGGCATGCTCGGCTACAGCCGGGCCCCGGACATGCTCCTGTTGAACGCGCTGATCGTCGCCACCGCCGGCTGGCTCCTCTGGTGGAAGGCCCCCGGCAGCCGTCGCTCCTGACGCCGGGCCGGGGCCGGACCGAGGCTGGACCGGACGAAGATCATCCGGGCGTAGGCTCTTCGCGGACGACAAGGCAAGAGAGGCAGACATGGGCCAGAAGATCATCCGATTCTCGGACCTGACCGGCGAGCACGTGGAGAACGACGACGACCTGGTGCGCATCGTGGTCCACCGGCACCCGGACCTGGCGGACGGGCCGGTCGAGATCGAGGCGCTCGCCGGTGAGCTCGCGGCGGTGGAGGAGCTGGCGCTCGACCTGGTGACGATCGAGCTGCACGTCCCGGGCTCGGACGAGCCCCGGACGGTCGTCATGGAGGCCGGGGCGTTCGACCGGCTGGCCTCGGCGGCGCCGATGGCCGAGGTGCTGCGCGGCGCCAAGCCGGCCGCCCGGTCCGTCCCGAGCCAGAGCGCGGCGTCGCTCGCCGTCAAGGAGAAGGTCAACTACGCGAGCCTGGAGAACGCCGGCCGGCCGCACAAGGGCCGTACGACCGACGCCGAGAAGCAGGTCGTCCAGCAGCACCTGGAGGAGATCAACGAGCGCCTCGCCACCGAGGGCGTCCGGACGATCGACCTGGCCAACTCGGAGCACGTCAGCCGCTACGGCCTGGAAGCCCTGGCCCGGGCGATCGGCGTGACCCAGGACTGACGGCGGTGCGGTGGGGCCCCGGGTGCGAGGACGGCGTTCGGGGCCCCTGTCGTTGCCCTCCGGTTCAGCCGTGAGGGTGACGGGTGCCGTTCGGCTCGCGTCGTGGACTCGGGGGCGGACGGTGGCCCCTAGCGTGACCGGTGACCGGGGGATCCATGGAGCGCGAGAGGTGCGGTTGATGCTGCGTAGGTTGGCAGTTGCGGCGGTGGTGTGCGGTGCGGTGGCCGGGATGCTCGGTGCGGCGGGCCCGGTGGAACGGCCGAGGCTCGCCCCGGGGTCCATTGTGGTGATCCAGGAGGACCCCGACGCGGCGGCACCGGGGGGCATGACGACGGTGCACGGGATCGTCGCCAACGAGACGGCGAAGGCCGCGCCGGCGCTCGTCGTCAAAATCACGATGCCGCCCGGGGCAGTCCCGGAGGAGCCCTTCTTCCCGAGGACGTGCAAGCGGCACAAGAGCGACAAGATCTGGACGGTGACCTGCACGTTCGAGGCAGGCCTGGAGTCGGAGCGGACGGCGACCGCGCTCGTGCCGGTGCGGATCCCGAATGACGCCTCGGAGCCGCTGACCGGTGGGCGGGTGTCGGTCACGAGCCCCGACGACCCGAGCGTGAACAGCTCGGAGCCGTTCACCATCCAGGTCGCCTTTGACGAGCCGACCGGCTGACCGGCTGACCGGCTGGGCCCGGTGCGGCCCGGCCGGTCGGCGTGGCTGTTGGTGGCCCTGAGGTGCTGCTTGACGCCTGACCGGCGTGCGGTGATCGGCTAGCGTCGGCCCATGGACATGGAGACCCCGCACCAGGCGCTGCCCGAGCACGAGTTGGTGGCCACCAGCAGCACCGTCGTCTACCGGAACCGCTGGATGACCGTCCGCGAGGACAGGACCCTGCGCCACGACGGTGCCGAGGGCCTCTACGGGGTCGTGGAGAAGCCGGACTTCGCGCTCGTCGTCCCGTACGCCGACGGCGGTTTCCACCTCGTCGAGCAGTACCGGTACACGGTGAAGGGCCGCTACTGGGAGTTCCCGCAAGGCTCTTGGGAGGACGAGCCGCACGCGGACCCGCTCGCCCTCGCCCGCGGTGAACTCGCCGAGGAGACGGGGCTGAGGGCCGGCACCATGACGCCGCTGGGGCACCTGTACGAGGCGTACGGGTACTGCGACCAGGGTTTCCACGTCCTCCTGGCCACGGACCTCACCGCCGGGGATCCGAATCTGGAGGAGACGGAGGCGGGGCTGGTCAGCCGCTGGTTCTCCGAGGCTGAGGTGTGGCGACTCATCGCCGAGGGCTCCTTCAAGGACGCGGCGTCCATCGCCGCCCTGGCGTTGTTCCAGCGCCATCGCGGAGGTGGGAGGGCCGGGGGGGGGGGGCGGGGGGTCGGAGAGCGGGAGCGCGGGGTGGGGGGTTTGAGGGTGTTGCGAGGGGTGGCAGAGGGG
>NZ_JBHWGV010000177.1:6930-13820 GCF_042732955.1 Kitasatospora sp. NPDC059747
CACTCGAGCGCGGGGCACCCCCCCCCCCGGGGGTGCTCCCCCCGCGCCTGGGGGGCGGGTGAGCGCGGGGCCCCGCGGGCGGGGGCCCGCCCCCCCCCCCCCGGGGTTCGCGTCAGTTGACGGTGACCGCCGGGCTGCCGGTGGCGGTGGTGTCGGTGACGGGCCCGAAGGTGGCGGAGAAGTAGCCGTCGCCCGGGCAGAGCGAGGAGCCGTCGCTCTTGGCGAAGTGTTCGTTGGTGAAGGTCAGGCTGTGGGCGCCGTTGTCGGCGTTGCCGGTGAAGCTGCCGCTGAGCTGGTAGGTGCAGGTGATCGTGCCGAACCAGGTGTCGAGCACGGCGCTGGCCTGGATCGGCCCGGCCGCGCCGCCGACGAGGGTGAGCGGGAGGCCCGCGCCGTCGTCGACGGACAGGGTGAAGGGCAGGTTGCCGACGGTCAGGCTCTCGACGTTCGTGACGCCGGTGACGTTGGCCGTGCACGAGTCGAAGGTGAGCCCGGTGAAGGACTCCGTCGCCGTGCCGGGCGCGGCGGGGTTGGTCAGGACGGTGGCCGAGAGCTGGGACGTCGCACAGGTGACGCCGG
Source organism: Kitasatospora sp. NPDC059747 (assembly GCF_042732955.1). Lineage (NCBI taxonomy): Bacteria > Bacillati > Actinomycetota > Actinomycetes > Kitasatosporales > Streptomycetaceae > Kitasatospora > Kitasatospora sp. NPDC059747. The sequence continues at coordinate 7,510 of NZ_JBHWGV010000177.1, forward strand.
TGGTGCTGGTGGCGGTCGAGTAGAAGGTGGCGCTGGTGTTGGCGGCGAGCGGCGCGACGAGCGCGTCGCCCACGGCGACGGCGGTGGTTCCGGCACTGTCGGTGGTCAACACGGCTGCCGCGTCGGCTATTTGATCCGGTGCCTGGGCGGCGGACGCGGGAATCGCGCCCAGGACGACCGCGGCGACGGCGGCGGTGGCGGCGAGGTGGCGGCGAAGGCGCATGGGAAAGCCTCTTCCTCGGTGAGGGGGATCGAGAAGACGAACTTTCGCTGTGCCCGGAGGGTGGGGATCCGGGCGGCTGCCTACGTTCTAGGCCTGTGGCAGTGCACCGTCAAGGCGATGGGCGGCAGTTGCTGACATTTCGTCAGCAAGAGCCGGTCCGCGGCGGACGAGTGGGCCTGGGCGGCGGCCGGGCCCGGTCAGGATGCTCCACCGCCGGTCGATCGTCAGCCGGCGATCCGGGCCGCCTGTTCGCATGCCATGGGCGGGAGTGGCTGCCACCTGACGGGGACGTCGCGCATGACGAGGGCGCAGTCGAGGGTCGCGCTGCCCGGGGGGAAGCGGTCCGGGTCGTCGAAGAAGGACGATGCGGCGGAGTGGACCCGGCCGGCGTCCACGTGCCAGGCGTCGGTTCCCAGTTCCATGCCGTCCAGGTGGTGGCCGGCCCTCGTGGGGGAGAAGCCCTTCGCGCCGAGCCGGAAGAAGCGGGAGGCTTCGGTGAGGTCGGCGAAGAGCTCGCTGTCCCGCAGATCGTCCGCCAGGTCGACGGTGACGTCCACGCGCGTGCCGCCGTCCCGGGCGGCCAGTGCGACGCGCACCCGGTCGGGGGTCTCGTGGACCTCGAAGTCCGCGCGGCCGTGTTCGCCGGGGAAGAGGAGGCCGCCGGCCCAGGCGTTGAGTGGCGAGGCCGTGTCGCGCCGGGGGATGTAGACGCCGCTCTCGACGCCGTCGGGGCCGTCCCACTCGACGGCGATGCGGTGCGCGGCGTTCTCGCTCCGCAGCCCGAACACCCTGGGCGCCCAGGCGGGCCGGACCTCGCCGAGGCGCAGCAGGCAGATGCCCGCGACGGCGTGGCCGTTGGCCAGGTGGGGGCGCAGCGGGCCGGGGAGCAGTCGTGCGGCGACGTCCGGGTCGACGCGGTAGTTCACCAGGAGGCGTCGTTCGACGACGCTGGACAGCTTCGGCTGCCTCATGATCCCTCGCCCTCGGTTTTGGGCCGCCACTTGGTGTGGCGGAGCACGATCTGTTCGGGGCAGACGGCGCTGAGGAACCGGCCGACGCACATGGCCAGGCGTTCCTCGGCGAGGGCGTAGATGATCCGGTTGCCCTCCCGCCGCTCGGTGACGAGTCCGGCGCCCTTGAGCACACCGAGGTGGCGTGAGATGGACGGCGCGCTGATCGCGAACCTGGCGGCGATCTCGCCGGCCGCGAGCTCGCCGCCCCGCAGGTCTTCGAGGATCTGGCGCCGCGTCGGATCGGCGAGGGCGCGGAAGGCTCCCGTCTCGTCCTGAGCTTCTGTCATGCCTTCTATTTAGCATCTTGGCTAAATGTCTAACAAGTGCTCTGTGAGCTTTCTGTGGGTTGGCGGGTTGGCGGGTTGGCGGGCTGGCGGGCCGTCGGGAGCGGGCGGAGGCTGGAGGAGCGGGGGCCGGGGCCGCGAGGAGCGAGCACGCATGGGCGAGACGGACGTACTGGTCGTGGGAGCCGGACCGGTCGGGCTGACGGCCGCCGCCGAGCTGCGCCGCCGGGGCGTCGCGTGCCGGATCGTCGACCGCCTGGCGGCGGCGCAGCCGTACGCCAAGGCCGTCGGGATCCAGCCGCGTACGCTGGAGCTGTGGGACGCGATGGGGCTGCTCCCGCGCGTGCTCGACGAGGCCGTGCCGCTCAAGGGGCAGCTGACGTACCTGAACGGCGAGCCCGGGCCGCGCCTCGACCTGCGCCTGCCGCCGGACGTGCCGTACGGGTTCGCCGCGCTGCCGCAGTACAGGACGGAACGCCTGCTCACGGAGCACCTGGCGGGTTTCGGAGCCGCGGTCGAGCGGCGCTGCGAGCTGACGGGCCTGGTGCAGGAGGACGGGCGCGTCCGGGCCTCGCTGGCGACTCCGGAGGGTGACGAGGAGGTGTCGGCGCAGTACGTCATCGGCTGCGACGGCGCGCACAGCCGGGTGCGGCGGTCGCTCGGGATCGGCTTCGAGGGGGACGCCTTCCCCTCGCGCTACATGCTGGGCGACGTCGCCGTCGACTGGGACCTCCCCGAGGGCTGGGCCGTGCGGTCCATGGGGACCGATGGCGACGCGCTGATCTGCGTCCCGCTGCCCGAGGGTCGTTACCGCCTGTCGATGCTCGCGCCCGCCGAGCGGCCGGCGGAGGCGGACGGCGGCGTCGCGCACGGGCTGGAGGACGGCTGGCGGCCCTCGCTCGCCGACCTCCAGGCGGTCGTCGACCGGCTGTCGCCGCGCCCGGCCACGATCGGTGACCTGCGCTGGTCCTCCTCCTTCCGGATCAGCCACCGCCTCGCGGACCGCTACGCCGACGGCCGGGTCTTCCTCGCCGGCGACGCCGCCCACATCCACCCGCCGACCGGCGGCCAGGGCATGAACACCGGCATCCAGGACGCCTACAACCTGGCCTGGAAGCTGGCCCTCGCAGTGCGCGGTCTCGCCGCCGACGGGCTCCTCGGCACCTACCACGCCGAGCGCCACCCGGTGGGCGAGGAGGTCGTGGGGCGTACCGTCCGGCACGCGCGGTCCGGCTTCACCGGGGAGGGGCTGGAGCTGCGGCGCGAGGCACAGCTGCTGGTGAACTACCGGGGCGGGCCGCTGAGCGAGCCGGAGGGCGAGTTGGAGGGTGCGCTGGAGGGTGCCGAGGTGCCCGTTCCCGGCGACCGGGCGCCGGACTGCGGGCAGTTGGAGCGCCCGATGGTGTCGCACCCCGTGCGGCTCTTCGACCTGCTGCGCAGCCCGCACCACACGCTGCTGCTGTACGCGGGGCCGGAGACGGAGCTGCGCAGCCTGCAGGCCTGCGCCGAGGCGGCGGGGGTGGCGGCGCACGGGCTGCTGAACGCGTATGTCGTCTTCGCGCGTGGGGCCGAGCCGTCGGCCGGGCTGTTTCTCCCGGGCCTCCGGGACGCGGGCGGTGCCTTCCGGGAGGCGTACGCGGCGACGGACGGCGAGGCCTTCGTGATCCGGCCGGACGGCTACCTGGGCGCGCGCCTGCCGGTCGGCGACCCGGGGCGTCTGGTCGGGCACCTGCGGCGCACGTTCGCGGTCGGGTGAGCCCAGCGGTCGGCGCTCCGTTCGGTGTCGAGCGCATCGCCGGGCGGTGCCTTTTCCTTCCCTGAGTGGGCTGAGGGCAGCGGGTGGTCGGAGCACTATGCCCATCTCGCGGACGCGCACACCCTTCGGGGCGAAGGCGGCCACCTTCGGGTGAACCACGTGTCCACTGTCCTCGGTAGTGCTGCTTCCCTCCTTAGGGTGCCGTTTGAGGTCAGCCGTTCGGCGAGCCCGGGAAGTACGTAAGGAGTCAACTGCTATGTCTGCACCCGTCGTTGATGTCTGGGGTCAGGTTGCCCCTGGGGCCCGGTCCTCGCTTCCCCCCGCTCCGGAACCGCATGAGGAGTGGGCCCTCGCCGGCGGAACCGCCTGGGTCTACTACAGCCCGCTGAACCGCAGGCAGCTCGTCCGTCCCGTCATCCTCTCCGACGGCTTCTCGAGCGGGGCGAGCAACCTCGACCAGCTCTGGAACGGCCTGGAGGAGAACGGCGACTTCCGCTTCATCTCCGAACTCCACGCGACCGGGCGCGACGTCATCATCCTCGGCTACGAGGACCGGACGGCGTCGATCACGGCCAACGCCGACACCGTCATCGACTGTATCCGCAGGACCATCATGGAGCGGGTCGGCAGGGCGAAGCTGACCGTGGGCGGATTCAGCATGGGCGGACTGGTCACCCGCTACGCGCTGGCGAAGATGGAGCAGGACCCCGCCCTTCCCGACCACGAGACGGCCCTCTACCTCTCCTACGACACCCCCCACCAGGGCGCATGGTTCCCCATCGCCCTCCAGGCGTTCACGCACTTCGCGACGGACAACTGGGGAGACGAGCCCACCCTGGGGCCCGTCCTGCGCCAGTTCTCCGGGCTGCTCAACAGCACGGCCGCGAAGCAGATGGCGCGGTGGCACATCGCGAAGGCCGACGGCACCGCGGAGCAGGCAGAGGAGCGGGCGGCGTTCCTCCGGGCGCTCGACGCGGTCGGTGGCTGGCCGCAGAACGTCCGCAAGATCGGTGTCGCCAATGGTGTGCACTCCGGCGACGGCAACGGCGTCAAGGCCGACGAGACCGCGGTGAAGTGCGACGGTGAGACGCTGCACGACACGTGGCTCAAGACCCAGGCGCAGGGTGACCAGGAAGTCGCCCGCCTGCAGAAGACCGGCGGCGAGCCGGTGCGGGTCCGCACCAGCGGGCTGCCCGACATCGACGGCGCCCCCGGGGGCCTGTTCACTGCGCCGTCCCCGGTGGGCGACACCGGCAGTTTCGGCCTGGCCGCCATGCTCATGGGTCTTCTCGGCAACACCGTGGACCCGGACGTCATCACGACGTCCTGCTTCATCCCGGCCATCAGCGCCGTCGCCGCCGGGGACATCAGCGACCCGAAGGCCCTCTACCAGCCGATCACCCCGGACGGCAGCGCACTCGACGCCTTCGTGTGCGCCAGTCGCAACGAAGGGCACACCACGATGACCGAGGAACTCGGTGCGTGGATCGTGAACGAGATCGTCACGGCCGAGTAGCCACAAGGGTGGGCGGGCTGCCGCCGAGGCGCCCGCCCGCCGCCGACGCTCACGGCCGGTGTGGCACGCGAACCCGGCACACCGTGTCCCACCGGCGGTGCCAACCCGGTTCACTGGGCCTCCGACCGATCCCCGCGACGGACCACTGAGCCTGGCGGTTGGGGCTGGGTGCGGGCTGGTCGGCGAGGAAGGGTGCTTGGGGATGGAGAAGTCGAGGCGGCCGACTTCCTGTGCGGGTCAGCGGGTCAGCGGGTCAGCGGGTCAGGTGGTGTGGTCAGTGATGGCCGTCCAGCCGGGGGCCAGGGGCAGGTGGCCGGTGCGGTGTGCTTCGCGTTGGTCGGAAACCCATTGCTCCAGTTGGTCGACGGAGTCCGTGACGGGCCGGCCCGTCGTGTCGAGCCGGTGGGTGCGCCACCGGGGGTCCGCGGCGGTCCAGGTCGTCCAGCGGTGCCAGGCCATCTCCGGGCCGCTGCCGCCGGTGATGACGTTCGGCCGGTGGCGGGGATCGCGTGCGTGGCCGCGGTGCCAGGCCGCCCAGCCGAGGAAGGCGTCCACGGCGGAGGAGTCCCACCGGCCCGCGTCCCGTGCGGTGAGCCTCTCCCGGCGGACGTCGTCGGCGACGTCGACCAGGCACACTGCGATCCCGTCCAGCAGCGGGGCCGATGGCGCCGCCAGGACCTCGCCCAGCGGGGACTGGCCGGTCAACAGGAGGTCGGCGCCGCGGTCCTGGTACGTCAGGGCGCGACGCACCCACAGCTCGGTCATCCGGTGCCGCCACTGGCGGTCGGCGTTCTCCGGCACCCCGACCTCGTCGAAGTCGTGCACGGCGACCTGCCGGAGCCGGCCGGCCACGGCGAAGGCGAGCGTGGACTTCCCGGAACAGCTGGAGCCGGTCAGTTTCAGCAGCATTAAGCGAGGATGACAGCCCGGCGGTGGCTTCCACGACCGGATTTTCAGCGCTCCCAGTAGTCGATGTCGGGCAGCCGGACCCAGATGTCGGCGGGGCCGGTGACGGCGCGGGCGCTCGTGGTGGTGGCGGTAGAGGTAGCCGACCAGGACCTCCTCAGGGGAACCGCCGAGCTGGGGGCGCCAGGGATCGGCACCGGCGGCCACGAGGGCCCGGGCGTAGTCCGGCCGGTTGGTCATGACGGCCTCCCACAGTGCCGTCGTCCGGTCCTCAAACGCGTCCACGTCCGAGAGGCGGCCGGCCGGTTCGGCCACCACCTTCGGAGAGCCGAAGCCTGCTGCGTGGTGCAGTGGGAGCCTGCCGCCCCAGACGTTCGGGTCGGTGCCAGCGTCGAGTCGTGCGCGGATCCCGCAGTGGTTTCGCCAGCTCTCCTCCTTCTGCCCGGGTGGGCGCGGGCGTCCGTTTCCGTGGACGATCGTATGCGGGTCTGCCACGACTTGTGCGGTGGGGCGGGTGAGTGGGGCGGGGGGTTATCTGCGCCCACCGGGTGGGGGTATTGGGGGGGGGGGGGGGGGGCGCGTGGGTCCCACACAGGCGCGAGGCGGGGGGGGT
>NZ_JBHWGV010000178.1:0-13806 GCF_042732955.1 Kitasatospora sp. NPDC059747
AGGCCGACGCCTTCGGACCAGCCGGTGCCGTCGGCCGCCGCGGCGAACGGCTTGCAGCGGCCGTCGGCGGACAGTCCGCGCTGCCGGCTGAACTCCAGGAACATGCCGGGCGTCGGCATGACCGTGACGCCGCCGGCGAGTGCGAGGTCGCACTCGCCCTGCCGCAGGGCTTGGGCGGCGAGGTGCAGGGCGACGAGGGAGGAGGAGCACGCGGTGTCGACGGTGACCGCCGGGCCCTCCAGCCCGAACGTGTAGGCGATCCGGCCGGAGGCGACGCTCACGGTGCCGCCGGTCAGCAGGTAGCCGTCGAGGCCGTCGGCGGGTTCGTGCAGCCGGGCACCGTAGTCCTGCGCGGTCGCGCCGATGAAGACGCCCGACGCGCTCCCGCGCAGTCCGTCGGGTGCGATGCCGGCGCGTTCGAACGTCTCCCACGCGGTTTCCAGCAGCAGGCGCTGCTGCGGGTCCATCGCGAGGGCCTCGCGCGGGCTGATCCCGAACAGTGCGGGGTCGAACTCGCCCGCGTCGTGGAGGAATCCGCCCTTGCGGGTGTAGGACGTGCCGGGGTGGTCCGGGTCGGGGTCGTACAGCGCGGAGAGGTCCCAGCCGCGGTTGGTGGGGAAGTCGCCGATGGCGTCGGTGCCGGAGGCGACGAGCCGCCAGAGGTCCTCGGGGGAGGCGACGCCGCCCGGGTAGCGGCAGGCCATGCCGACGATCGCGATCGGGTCGTCGGCGCCGGTCCGGGAGGGGGCCGTGGCCGGCGCCGCGACGTCCGTCCGGGTGCCGGACAGCCGCTCGTGGAGCATCCCGACGACGGCCTCGGGGGTCGGGTGGTTGTAGATCAGCGCGGTCGGCAGTGTCAGCCCGGTGGCGGCCTGCAGGCGGTCGCGCAGCTCGACCCCGGCGAGCGAGTCGAAGCCGAGGTCCTTGAAGGTGCGGCCGGTGTCCACGGTGTCACCCGTGACGTGGCCGAGCACGATGGCGGTCTGGGTGCGCACGAGGTCGAGCAGTTCGACGGGCGCGGCCGGTCGGGCCGGGCGGCCCGCCGAGGCCGGGCCCGCCGGCCCGGTCTGCGGTGCCGGTGCGGGGGCCGTCGCCGGTGCGGGGGCGGTCTCGGGCGCGGGGGACGCGGCCGGGGTGTCGAGCCAGTGGCGTTCGCGCTGGAACGCGTAGGTCGGCAGGGGGACGGGACGTCCACCCCGGACGGCGGGTGACCCGGCCCAGTCCACCCGGGCGCCCCGGACGTGCGCGCCCGCGAGGGCGGCCAGCAGGGTCGTCGGTTCGGGACGGCCGCGGCGCAGCGCGGCCAGCAGCACGGGGTCGTCCTCGTCCTGGCCCGCCAGGGACTCGCGGCCCATGCCGGTGAGCACGGCGTCGGGGCCGAGTTCGAGGAACACGCCGACGCCGTTGCGGCGCAGCGTGCGGATGCCGTCGTGGAAGCGGACGGCCTCGCGGATGTGCCGCGTCCAGTACGCGGGGGAGGTGAGCTCCTCGGCGGTGGCGAGCTCGCCGGTGACGTTCGAGACCACCGGGACGCGGGGTGCGTGGAAGGTCAGTCCGGCGGCGACGCGGTGGAACTCGTCGAGGACGGGGTCCATGTGGGGGGAGTGGAAGGCGTGGCTCGTGGTGAGGCGCCGGGTGCGCCGGCCCTGGGCGGTCAGCGCTTCGGTGACGCGCAGGACGTCGGGTTCGTCGCCGGCGATGACGACGGCGCGGGGTCCGTTGACGGCGGCGAGGGAGACGCGCGCGTCGAGGAGCGGCAGCACCTCGTCCTCGGTGGCCTCGACGGCGGCCATGGCCCCGCCCGCGGGCACTGCCTGCATGAGCCGTCCGCGGGCGGCGACCAGGAGTGCGGCGTCGTCGAGCGAGAGGACTCCCGCGGCGTGGGCGGCGACGATCTCGCCGACGGAGTGGCCGGCGAGGTGGTCCGGCGTCAGGCCGAACCGTCCCACCAGGTGGTGGAGGGCGGTTTCGAGGGCGAAGAGGGCGGGTTGGGTGTAGCGGGTCTGGTGGAGGAGCGCGGCTTCGGGGGTGCCCTCGTCGGCGAAGACGATGTCGCGCAGCGGGTGGTCGAGGTGGGGGTCGAGGGCGGCGCAGGCGGCGTCGAAGGCGGCGGCGAACTCGGGGTGGGCGGCGTGGAGTTCGCGGCCCATGCCGGCGCGCTGACTGCCCTGGCCGGTGAACAGGAACGCGACGCCCGCGGGGCCGGACGCCCGCCCCCGCACGATCGCCGGATGGTCCTCGCCGGCGGCCAGCGCCTCGACGCCGCGCAGCAGCCCGGCGGGGTCGTCCGCCAGCACCACGGCGCGCTCGTCGAAGAGCGTCCTCGTGGTGGCCAGCGCATGGGCCGTGTCGACCGGGCGGGCGGTGCCGGCCCCGGGGGCCAGGTGGTCGCGGAGCCGGGCGGCCTGGGCCCGCAGGGACCGGGCGTCGCGTGCGGACAGCGGCCACGGGACGGGTCCGGCGCCGTCCGCGCCCTGTTCGGCGGCGAGAGCGGTGGCGGAGCCGGCCGGTGTGCTCACCGGGCCCGTTCCGCGCAGCTCGGCCACGCTCGCGGCATCGGCCAGCACCACGTGGCAGTTGGTGCCGCCCATGCCGAACGAGCTGACGCCCGCGACCAGCGGGAGCTCCGCCCGTGGCCACGGGCCCTGCTCGGTGCGCACCCGCAGACCGAGCTCGTCCAGGGGGATCGCCGGGTTGGGCGCGCGGAAGTTGAGGCTCGCCGGGATGCTGCCCCGCGAGATGGCCAGCGCCGTCTTCAGCAGGCCGACGAGTCCGGCGGCGCCCTCCAGGTGGCCGACGTTCGTCTTCGCCGAGCCGACGTGCAGCGCGTCGTCCGGCGTCCGGCCGCGGCCGAGCACGGCGCCCAGGGCCGCCGCCTCGACCGGGTCGCCCACCGGCGTGCCGGTGCCGTGCAGTTCGACGTACTGCACGGCGAGCGGCGGGGTGCCGGCCCGCTCGTGGGCCGTGCGCAGCACGGCCTCCTGCGCGGTCCGGTCGGGGACGGTCAGGGCGGTGGAGGCACCGTCGTTGTTGACGGCGCTGCCGAGGATCACGCAGTGCACGTGGTCGCCGTCGGCGAGCGCGCGGTCGAGGGGCTTGAGGACGACGGCGACGCCGCCCTCGCCGCGGACGTAGCCGTTGGCGCGGGCGTCGAACGTGTAGCAGCGTCCGTCGGGGGAGAGGGCGCCGAACCGGGCGCTGTCGGCACTGGATCCGGGGGAGAGGATCAGGTTGACCCCGCCGACGACGGCGAGTTCGGACTCGCCGCTGCGCAGGCTCTCGCAGGCCAGGTGGACCGCGACGAGCGACGAGGACTGTGCCGCGTCCACCGTGAGGCTCGGGCCGGTGAGGCCGAGGACGTACGAGAGCCGGTTGGCGAGGATCCCGCGGTGGAGGCCGGTCACCGCGTGGCGGTCGCCGGCGTCCTCACCGCGGCGGTGGTGCAGGGCCGCGTAGTCGTCCCAGATGGCGCTCGCGAACACCGCGGTGCGGCTGCCGGTGAGTGCGGCCGGGACGATTCCGGACTCCTCCAGCGCCTCCCAGCCGAGTTCGAGCATCAGCCGCTGCTGCGGGTCCATCGCCGCGGCCTCGCGCGGGGAGATCCCGAAGAAGGCGGCATCGAAGCGGTCGACCTCGTCGAGGAAGGCGCCACGGGCGGGGGCGGCAGCGGACCACCGGCCCGCCGGCGCCTCTCCCATCGCGTCCTCGCCGCTGCTGAGCAGCTGCCAGAACGCGGCGGGGTCGGGCGCCTTGGGCAGGCGGCAGGCGAGTCCGATGACGGCGATCGGTGCGGAGTGGTCGCTACGCATGGTCTGTGACGTGCTCCCTCGTCGACGACGACCTGGTGGCAACCACCCTCGCCAGCGGGGCTAACGACGACCTTTGCGCGTTCTAAACCCTGCTAAACCCGGCGGTCCGGGTGCAGCCCGCGGCGCAGCGTGACCAGGTGCTCGACCGCGATCCGCTGCTGGTCCTCCGGGGCCGCCGCGCCGCCGAAGGCGTGGTAGGCACCGGGGTAGTTGTGGACTTCGGTGGGCACACCCGCCTCGGCGAGCCGTAGGCCGTAGCGGAGTCCCTCGTCGCGCAGCGGGTCGAGGCCCGCCGTGGAGATGTACGCCGGTGGCAGGCCGCGGAGGTCCGCGGCGCGGGCCGGTGCGGCGTACTTCGGCGTCGTCTCCCGCCCCGCCCCGAGGTAGAGCTGCCAGCTCTCCTCGGCGAGCGGCCGGTTCCAGATGGGTGTGGCGGTGTGTTCGGCCATCGAGGGGGTGTTCAGCCGGTCGTCCAGCACCGGGGTGCTCAGGTGCTGGAAGCACAGCGCGGGGCCGCCGCGGTCGCGCGCGAGCAGGGTGAGGCCCGCGGCGAGACAGCCGCCGGAGCTCGCGCCGGCCACGGCGAGCCGGGCCGGGTCGGCGCCCAGCTCGGCCGGGTTCGCGGCGGTCCACTCCAGTGCCGCCCAGCAGTCGTCCAGACCCGCCGGGAACGGGTGCTCGGGCGCGAGCCGGTAGGCCACGGCGACCACGACGGCCGAGGCGTGCAGGGCGGCCTGCGCGGCGCCGTGGTGAGCGGCGTCCACGTTGCCGAGGACGAAGCCCCCGCCGTGGATCCAGAGCACCGCGGGCAGCGCGGCGTCCTCGGCGTCGGGCCGGTAGATCCGCACCCGCACGTCCGGGGCCCCCGGAGGGCCGGGCACGAACAGCTCGCGCACCGAGACGCCTGGTACGGCGGGCAGTTCGCCGAGCGGGCGCGGGCCGGCCCGGTGGTCGGCGATCGCGTCGGCGAGGTTTCCCGTCACGGGCATGGTCAGGCCTCCAGGGCGATCGCCTGCGACGGGCAGAGCGCGATGGTCTCGCGCAGCCGCGCTTCCTCCGCCTCCCCCTCCACCGAGGGTGTCAGCACGAGCACCGTGCCTTCCGTCGACTGGTCGAAGCGGTCGGGTGCGGACAGGACGCACTGTCCCGCGCCCAGACACCTTCCGGTGTCGGCCGTGATGCGCATTGTTCTCCTCGTTGTTCTGATCCGTCAGGTACCGCTGCCAGTCTGCAGATTGGCACTCGTCACCAGGTGACCGGCAGTTTCCAGACGCCCTGGACCCCGCCCGCCTCCTTGACCGGCAGTTCCGTCTCCGGCACGGCCAGCCGCAGACCCGGCAGCCGGCGGAAGAGCGTGGACAGGGCGATCTCCATCTCTGCCCGGGCCAGGTTCTGGCCGATGCACTGGTGGACGCCGTGGCCGAAGGAGATGTGGTGCCGGGCACCGCGGGCGACGTCGAACGACCCGGCCGCGGGGAAGGCGGCCTCGTCCCGGTTGGCGGTGGAGATGACCACGACGACCCCGTCACCGGCCTTGATGCGCTGTCCGCCCAGCTCGGTGTCGGTGGTGGCGAACCGGGCCACGCCGTCGGCGATCGCCATGTAGCGCAGCAGTTCCTCGACCGCGGTCGGCAGCACGTCCGGGTTGTCGCGCAGGGCGGCGAGCTGGTCCGGGTGCTTCAGCAGGGTGAGGACACCGAGGGCGATGGCGCTCGCGGTGGTCTCGTGGCCCGCGACGAGCAGCAGCAGTGCGATGTCCACCAGTTCGCGGTGGGAGAGCGCGCCGACGGCCAGCTGCTCGGCGATCAGGGTGTCGAGCAGCCCGTCGCCCGGTTCGCGTTCCTTGCGCCGGATCAGCTCGTCGAGGTAGGAGCTCAGCTGCGCGAAGGCGTCGGCGCTGTCCTCCAGGGTGGTGCTCCCGGTGACCACGCGCCGTGACTGCTGTTCGAAGAACGTGTGGTCGGCGTAGGGCACGCCGAGCAGCTCGCAGATGACGATCGACGGCACGGGCAGCGCGAAGTCGGGAACGAGGTCGGCCACCGGGCCCTTGGCCTCGATGGCGTCCACGAGCTCGTCGACCAGGCGCTGGATGCCGGGGCGCAGCGCCTGCACCTTCTTGACGGTGAAGGTGGAGAGCAGCATGCGCCGCTGGACGGTGTGTTCCGGCGGGTCCATGCCGATGAAGTTCTTGACCTTGCGCGCGGATTCGAAGCGCGGGGCGGTGGCCGGGTAGTCGCGGTGGACGCGGTCGGAGGAGAAGGTGGCGGCGTCGAGCAGGACCTGACGGGCCTCGGTGTGGCCGCTGACGGCCCACACCCGGCGGCCGTCGTAGAGCTCGACGGCGGAGACCGGTCCTTCCTCGCGGTACCGGTCGTAACCGGACGGCGGCTGGAAGGGGCAGCCGCGGGCCTGGGGGTACGCCGGTGGTCGGCGGTCGTCGCTCGCGGCTCGCGTGGTGTCGGTCATTCCTTGGCCTCCAGGGCGGGGACGGAAAGGGGTGTGGTGTGCGGCGCGCGGCGCTCCGCGCGAGGTGTGCTGAGCAGGCGCACGAGCGGGCTCTCGACCCAGGTGAACAGCGCGAGGGCCAGCACCAGGCAGAACGCCAGAGCCGCGACGAGCAGGGCGGCCGCGGCGGCCGTCGGCAGGCTCCGCCCCTCGACGAGCCACCGGTGCCCGTACGTGACGACGAGGCCGTGCACCATGTAGAAGGCGAAGGAGAGTTCGCCGAGCCGTACCAGGAGCCGGCCCCGGAACGGGGTCGGGGTGCCGTCGCGGTCGGCGACGGCGGCGCTCGCGACCAGCGGGGTGAGCCAGAGGGCGGCGGTGCCCGCGACGCCGTACAGGTACGGCACGGCCGAGTTGAGGGCGTAGCCGCCGACGGCGATCAGGCCGGCCGGCCACAGGCCGATCCGCGGCCACGAGCCGGACAGCACGAGCCGGGCGGCGACCATGCCGAGGACGAACTCCAGCGCCCGGACCGGCGGGAAGAAGTAGACGAACCAGATCTGCTCGAAGGAGAGCGAGCCGTCGGCGATGAAGGGCAGCGGCTGTCCGTGCAGGGTGTGCAGGCTGATCCACGGGACCGCCACGGTGCACACGGCGAGGGCTCCGGCGAGGGCCCACAGGCGCCGTACCGGCACCCGGTCGAGCAGGCGCAGGAGCCACGGGAAGCTCAGGTAGAAGAACAGTTCGCAGGAGAGTGACCAGCTGACGGCGTTCATCGTGTTGGGGACCTGGATCTGCGGCACCCACGCCTGCAGCAGGAACAGGTTGGTCAGCGTGCCCTCCGTGGTGAAGACGTCGGAGGCCGCGAGCATCAGGGCGGCGGCGATCACGAAGGTGACCAGGTGGTTCGGGTAGATCTTGACGAGCCGGCGCCGCCAGACCCGGGTCGCGGTGTCGTTCGGCCGCGCCGACCAGGTCAGGACGAAGCCGCTGAGCACGAAGAAGAAGCTCACGCCGTAGAAGCCGGCGTTGGCGAAGACGGTGCTGAGGGTGTCGCCCGCACCACCCGGGATGAACCGGGTCTGCCAGGTGGTGTGGAAGGCGAAGACGAGCAGGGCGGCGATGAACCGCATCCCGGTGAGCGAGGGCAGTCTGGTGGTTCTCGGCGGTCTCGGCGTGGCGGGCATGAGTGGCGGCCTCCGGGGCGCAAGAGTGTCCGAAATTGGCCCTTCGAGGCTTGCAGCGGCTCATTGGCCGGATCTAAAGCTGTTCTTTGGCAGCACCAAACGCCGCACGGGTGCGGCGCGGTACCGCGTCGAGCAACTCCGCGGTGTACGGGTGCGAGGGCGTCGCGAGGACCTCCTCCACCGGTCCCGACTCCACGACGCGGCCGGCGCGCATCACCATCACCCGTGTGCACACCTCCCGGACGACCGCCAGGTCGTGGGAGACGAAGAGCGTCGCCAGACCGAGGGAGTCCTGCAACTCCCGCAGCAGGTCGAGGATCTGTGCCTGGACGGACACGTCCAGCGCCGACACCGGTTCGTCGCACACGAGCACCCGGGGCCCGGGGGCGAGCGCCCGGGCGATGGCCACGCGCTGACGCTGGCCGCCGGACAGGGCGAGCGGCCGGCGCTCCAGCAGTTCCTCCGGGAGTCCCACCTGCCGCAGCAGCCGCACCGTCCGGTCGTGGCGCTCCGCGCGGGCCGTTCCCGCGGCGCCCAGGGCCTCGTCGATGATCCGGGCCACCGTCCAGCGCGGGTCGAAGGCGCTCAGCGGGTCCTGCGGGACGAGCTGGATGGCGTGCCGCCGGGCCCGCCGGGCCCGTTCGGGCAGCGTGCTCCACGGCTCGCCGTCCAGCCGCACCTCGCCGGTGTCGGGAGCCAGCAGGCCGAGGGCGATCCGGGCGAGCGTGGACTTCCCGGAGCCCGACTCGCCGACGAGGCCGAGCGCCTCGCCGGCGTGCAGGGTGAACGAGACCTGCTCCACGGCCGTCCGCCGGCTGCGTCGCGGACCCTGGTAGTGCTTGCCGACGCCCTCGGCCCGCAGCACCGGGCGGCCGGTGCCGCTGGACGGCCGGGCCGCCCGCGGGTGGCCGCCCGGCACCGCGGCCAGCAGCGAGCGGGTGTAGGCGTGGCGGGGGCGGTCGAGCACCTCGCCGACCGGGCCCGACTCGACGACGCGGCCGTCCTTCATCACCGCGACCTCGTCGGCCAGGGCCTCGACCACGGCGAGGTCGTGGCTGATCAGCAGCACGCCGGTGCCGGCCGCCTTCAACTCGCCCAGCAGTGCGAGGATCCGGGACTGCACGGCGGCGTCCAGCGCGGTCGTCGGCTCGTCGGCGATCAGGACGGCCGGGTCCGCCGCCAGGGCGGAGGCGATCAGCGCCCGCTGCCGGAGTCCGCCCGACAGCTGGTGGACGTACGCGCGGGCCCGCTCGGCCGGCTCCGGCACGCCGACCCGGGTCAGCAGATCGACCACCACCGCCCCGGCGTCGCGCCGGGGTACGGTCCGGTGGGTCAGCAACGATTCGGCGATCTCCCGGCCGACCGGGCGCAGCGGGTCGAGGGCGACCAGTGCGTCCTGGGCGACCAGCCCGATCCGCCGGCCCCGGACCGCACGCCAGTCGCGCGGCCCGAACTTCCGGGCGTCGTCCCCGCAGATGCGCAGCCGCTGCGCGGTGACGGCCGCGGTGGGCCCGGCGAGGCCCAGCAGGCTGCGGGCGAACGTGCTCTTGCCCGAGCCGGACTCGCCGACCAGGGCCAGGCACCGGCCGGCGTCCAGGCTGAGCGAGGCGCCGCGAACGGCGTGGACCTGTCCGCCCCCCGTGCCGAACCTGACGTCGAGCCCGGCCACGTCGATCAGTGGTTCCGTCATGCCGCGGACCGCCCTTCGGATCGTGCCTGTGCGTGGCGTCCCAGCACGGTGACGGTCACCACCGTGGTGACCAGCAGCAGGCCGGGGAAGAACGCGATCCACCAGGCCTGTTCGAGGAAGCCCTGGCCCTCGGTGAGCATCGCGCCCCACTCCGGCGTCGGCGGCTGGGCGCCGAGGCCGAGGTAGCTGAGCGCCGCCCCGGTGGAGACGGACGCGCCGAGGGTGACGGTCGCCAGGACGAGCAGCGGCGCGAGCGTGTTGGGCAGGACGTGCCGCAGGACGATCAGCGACCGGCGGACCCCGATCGCGACGGCGGCCTCGACGTATCCCGAGCGGCGCACCAGCAGGGCCTGGGCGCGGACCACCCGGGCGAAGCCGGGGGCGAGCCCGACCGCCACGGCGGCCGTCGCGCCCGTCACGCCCTTGCCGACGACGAGGACGACCAGGAGGGCGAGCAGCAGGCCGGGCACCGCGAGCAGCGCGTCGGCGATGCGCATCAGCAGGGCGTTCCCGAACCGGCCGGACAGCGCGGCGGCCAGGCCCCAGAGCACGGCGAGGGCCACTCCGCAGCCGGTCGCCGCGGCGCCGATCGCGAGCGAGTAGCGGGTGCCGTGCACCACCCTGGTGAAGACGTCCCGGCCGAGCTGGTCGGTGCCGAACCAGTGCTCGGAGCCCGGCGGCTGGAGCGCGTTCAGCGGATCGGTGTCGGTCGGGTTGCCGTCCGCGAACAGGGACGGGACGAGGGCGGCCAGCAGGATCAGGGCCAGCAGGGCCGCGGCGAGCAGCACGCCGGGCCGCGGCCGGACGCCCGGGACCCGTTCGGTCAGCGCCGTCAACGGGCCGGTCCGCACCGGCTGTTCGGTGGTCATGCCGCCGTCACCCCCGTTCCCTCGCGCAGCCGCGGATCGACCAGCGCGTACAGCACCTCGATCAGCGCGCCCACGGCGACGAACACCACCGCGGACAGCGCGACCACTCCCTGCACGACCGGGAGGTCGCGGCCCTCGACGGCCTGCAGGGTGACCCGGCCGATCCCGGACCTGGCGAACACGTCCTCCACGACCACCGCCCCGCCCAGCAGCGTGCCGGTGAACCAGCCGGTCAGGGTGAGCGCCGGCAGGGCGGCGTGCCGCAGCCCGTGCCGCACGCGCACGGCGGGCTCGGCGAGTCCGCGGGCCCGGGCGGTCTGCGCGAACGGCTGCTCCAGGGCCCGCAGCAGTCCCTCGCGCACGACCGGGATGAGGACCGCGGCGATCGGCAGGGCCAGTGTGGCCACCGGCAGGACGAGCGACCGCACGTCGTCGCCGTCGGAGACGGGCAGCCAGCCGAGCCGGAACGAGAAGACCGTCAGCAGGACGATCCCGAGCCAGAAGGACGGCGTGGAGACGACGACCAGCTCGATCGCGGCCGACACCCGGCGCGGCAGCCGGGAGCGGCCCGAGGTGAGCACCGCGACGGCGACCGCCAGCGCCACCGCCACCAGCGTGGCCCACAGCGCCAGTTCGGCGGTCGGCCGGAACTGTGCGGAGAGCACGGAGGAGACCGGCTGCTGCAGCTGGTAGGAGTCGCCGAGGTCGCCGTGCGCCAGCCGGAGCAGGTAGCGCAGGTACTGGACTGCCAGCGGCTGGTCGAGGCCGTAGTGGTGCCGGACCTCCGCCCGCTGCTCGTCGCCGACCAGGGAGTTCGAGCCGACGATGGCGTTCACCGGGTCGCCGGGGATCAGGTGCAGCGCCAGGAAGGCGCAGCTGGCCGCGCCCCAGACCACGAGGACGGCGCCCCCGAGCCGGGACGCGACGACGCGCAGGAGGGCGGGCATCAGCGGGCCTCCGTCCAGGCGCCGTAGAACTCGGGCCAGGCCGAGCTGCCGAGGCGCAGGCCGTGCACCTTCCGGTTCACGCCCACGGCGGCCTTCACGACGTACGCGGGCACCACGGCCGCCTGATCGAGCGCCCAGCGCTGCACCTCGGCGTAGTCCGCGGCGCGCTCGTCCGGCGACTGGGACGCCTGGGCCCGCCGGAGCCAGTCGTCGACCCCGGGGTCGGAGACCCGGGAGAAGTTGTGGCCGGTGGCCGAACCCTCGGTGGTGAGGAAGAAGTGGCTGAGCATGTCGCCGTCGGCGCGGCCCCAGGAGGTCTCGACCACGTCGTAGCGGCCCTGGGCCAGCCGTCCCGCGACCTCGGTGGCGTCGGTGGAGGCGGCCAGGTCCAGTCTGATCCCGGACTTCTTCAGATCGCCCTGGACCGCCTGTGAGAAGAGGCTCGGCTTGCCGTAGACGGGTGCGACGACGGTGAGCGTGCGGCCGTCCTTGGTGCGGTAGCCCTGGGCGTCGCGGCCGGTCCAGCCGGCCTCGTCCAGGAGCCGGCCGGCCAGCGCGCGGTCGAACGGCCAGCTCTTCTCCAGGGCGGCGTCGTAGCTGTGCGGGGTGGAGGGGGCGAGCGGGCTCCAGGCGCGCGTGCCGGTGCCCTGGAAGACGGACTTGGTGATGGCGTCGAGGTCGATGGCGCGCTGGAAGGCCGTGCGCACCCGCACGTCGGAGAAGAGCTCGCTGCGGGTGTTGAGGAAGAAGGTGTCCACCACGCCGGGGACGTCCATGGTGAGGATGCCGAGGTGGGGATCCCGGGACACCATGGGCGCCTGGTTGGCCGGGACGGCGTCGATGGCCGACACCTGGCCCGAGGTCAGCGCGCCGACCCTGGTGGTGTCCTCGGCGATGAACCGCAGCGTGAGGGAGTCGAGCATGGCCGGGCCGATGTGCCCGGCGTGCTCGGGGGCCCACTGGTAGTCGGGGTTCCTGCTGTACTGCCGCTGCTGGCCGCGCAGGTAGGCGCCGGCCTTGAAAGGGCCCGAGCCCACCGAGTCGGTGCCGGAGCACAACTTGTCCGTGCCGGCCTTGAGCGAGGCCGGCGAGGCGATGCCCAGGTACGTGGTGCTGAGGGCCTGCAGGAAGGGTGCGTAGGGGCGCTCGAAGCGCACCTCCAGCTGGTACTTCCCGGTGACGGTGGTCCCCTGGTACGGGCCGAGCAGGCCCGCGGCGTACTGGGAGCGGGTCTCCTTGGCCGTGATGTGGTCGAAGTTGGCCTTCACCGCCTCGGCGTCGAGCGGTGTGCCGTCGTGGAAGGTCACGTCCTGGCGGAGGGTGAAGGTGTAGACCTCGCCGTCCTCGCTCGTGCGCCAGGACTGCGCGAGCCAGGGTTCCAGCTCGCCGTCCGGGGTCTGGTAGACCAACGAGTCGAACACCGGCCGCTGGACGAAGGCCGTCACGTCCTGGGCGCTGGTGTGCGGGTCCCAGCAGTCCGGCTCCTTCTTCACCGCGTACGTCAGGTGGCCGCCGGTGCGCGGCCCGGAGCCGCCCGGCGTGCCGTCGGCGCCGGGGCCGCAGGCCTGGGCGCCGACGAGCACGAGAACGGACAGCAGCACGGCTTCGAGCGGGGCGGTGCGGCGCGAACGCATTCGAACTCCGGGGCGGCTGGCGGACTCTGGACCGTGCACGACTCTCTCGGGGATCTCTAAAGCCGAACTGAAACACCCTCGGTGCCGGCCCCGGGCCGCACCGCGGCCGCGGCCTCGGCGAGGAGCTCGAAGGAGCGCAGCCGCTCGCCCTGGTCGGGCACGATGGTCAGCGCCATCAGCTCGTCCGCGCCGGTGCGCGCCACCAGCGCGGTGAGCTTCTCGCGGACCGTCTCCGGGCCGCCGACCAGCTGGGGCTCGACCAGATCGTCCAGGAACTGCCGCTCGGCCGGGGAGAACACGTGCGCGGCGGTCTCCCGCGCGGACGGGAAGGCGTCGAAGCGCGGCACCATGCGCATCCGTATCTTGCCGAGGAGGTAAGGTGCGGCCGCGGCCCGGGCCGCGGCGTCGGTCTCGGCCACGGTGACCAGCGCGGCGACCAGGGTGCGGGGCCGGTCGAGGTGGGCGGAGGGCCGGAAGGACCTGCGGTACAGCTCCAGGGCGTGCGCCGCGGCGTGCGGGTTGATCTGGTGGGCGAAGGCGTACGGCAGGCCGAGCGCGCCGGCCGCCTGGGCGCTCGACGGGCTGGAGCCCAGCATCCACAGGTCCGGGCGGCCGTCGGCGGCGGGCACCGCGACGATGCCGGAGTCGGGGGAGCCGGGCGCGAAGTACCCGTCGAGCTCGGCTATCTGGTGCGCGAAGTCGTCCTGGCCCAGCTCGGGCACCCGGCGCAGCGCGCGGGCGGTGAGCGGGTCGGTGCCGGGCGCGCGCCCGAGGCCGAGGTCGATCCGGCCCGGGTGCAGGGCCTCCAGCGTGCCGAACTGCTCGGCCACGACCAGCGGTGCGTGG
This sequence comes from Kitasatospora sp. NPDC059747, assembly GCF_042732955.1. Taxonomy (NCBI): domain Bacteria; kingdom Bacillati; phylum Actinomycetota; class Actinomycetes; order Kitasatosporales; family Streptomycetaceae; genus Kitasatospora; species Kitasatospora sp. NPDC059747. Next base: position 13,428 of record NZ_JBHWGV010000178.1, read on the forward strand.
TTGGGCAGCAGCACGCCGCCCGATCCGACCTTGAGGGTGGTGGTGACCGCGGCGAGGCTGCCGACGAGGACCCCCGGTGCCGAGGTGGCGAGGCTCGGGGTGTTGTGGTGCTCGGCGACCCAGTAGCGCAGGTAGCCGAGCGCCTCGACCTTGGGGGCGAGGGCCACGGTGTCGCGCAGCGCCTGGGTCGCGGTCCCGCCGGCGAAGACGGGCACGACGTCGAGGACGGACAGGGGGATTCCGGCGAGCTTGCTCATGGGTTCTCCACAGGTGGTCGACGGCCCGCAAGGGCCGGGTGTGGCCGGTGGTTCCGGTTCCCCGGGGCGGGGGGGCGGGGGCGGGGGGCGGGGGGGCCCGGGGGGGGGGGGGGGCTGGGCTC
>NZ_JBHWGV010000179.1:0-13320 GCF_042732955.1 Kitasatospora sp. NPDC059747
CGGGGGTGCGGCTGGTGGCGGGGGCGGCGGGGGGGCGGGTGTCGGGCGCGGCGGTGTGCCGGGGCGCGCCCGCCGACGTGCGGCTCGCCGTCGCCTCGGTGCGCCGGACCGTGCTCGCCAGGGTGATGGCGGTCGTGCCCGCGTCCGAGGCGATGGCCCGGGTGATGGTCCACCAGGGCGCGCGGGAGGCGCTCGCACAGGGCGCGGACCTGGTCAAGGCCGCCCGCGACCTGGACGACGCGGTCGCGATCGACGTGTGCCTGGCCGACGCCTCCCGGGCGGAGCACGGGCTGATGGGCGACGCCGCGGGGGAGTTCACCGCCCTCGGCGCCGGCACGGTGATCCTCGCGGACACCGTCGGGCGGCAACTGCCGGTCGAGGCGGCCGAGATGTTCGCGGGAGTCCGCGCGGCGGCCGGGCCGGAGGCCGTCCTCGGCTCGCACCTCCACAACGACCTGGGCCTCGGGCTGGCGAACACCCTGGAGGCGCTCCGGGCGGGTGTGCGGGTGGTCTCGGCCTCGTGGCTCGGGCTCGCGGAGCGCTCCGGCATGGTGGCCACCGAGCAGGTGCTGTTCCTGCTCGCCCACGCGCCCGAGCGCGCCGCGCGGCTGCTCGGCCTGCCCGGCGACGGCCCCGGGCTGTGGTGGCGGGCGCCCGACCTGACCCGGCTGCCCGCCCTCGCCGCCATGGTCTCCGAGCAGACCGGCGTGCCGCTCACCGTGACCACCCCGGTGGTCGGTTCCGGGGTCGGCACCATCTCGACCGGCACGCCGTTCGTCGATCCCGAGCTGTTCCAGCCGTACGACCCGAGAGCCCTCCTCGGCATCGAACCGAGCGTCGTGCTCACCCAGTTGGCCAGCGCCCGCGTCGTCACCGCGGTCGCCGCCCGGCTGGGCCACCGGCTCGACGCCGCCGGGGCCAGGGCCGCCACGGCGTGGGTCAAGCGCCAGGCGTTCCGGGCCGGTCGCGCGGTCGTCGACGAGCACGCCTTCGCCGCGTACCTGGACGGCGCCGCCCACGTGGAGGTCCACCCGTGATGCTGTCCGACGCCACCGCCGTCCGCCGTGCCCTCGCCGAGGGCCGGGCGGTCGTCCTGCCCAATCCGGCGCCACTCACCTGCGTGGTCACCGCGACCCGGCCGGAGGCCGTCAACCTCGCCAAGCGGCGGCCGGCCGGCCAGGCCGTCGCCCTGTGGGCCCACCACCCGGACACGCTCGGCCGGTTGGCCGGGCTCCTCGACCTCGGCCCGGCCACGCTCCGGCTCGCCCGCCGGCTGCTCGACGAGGAGCTCGTCACCCTCCTCGTCCCCGTCCGGGAGCCGGGGAGCGCGCCGCCGTGGCTCGCCCCGGCCACCCAGGACGGGTGGACACTCCTCTTCGGTGCGCTGTGGAAGCCGCTGGCCGACCTCCTGGAGCCGTTCCCCGTGCTCTACGTGAGCAGTGCCAACCGCACCGGGCAGCTCCCGTCCCCCACCCCCGCCGACGCGGCCGTCGCCTTCGGCCCGGACGTCCCGGTGCTCGCCGATCCGGTTCCGGCCGACACCGCGGCCACCCGTCGCGCGACCACCACCGTCCGGCTAGATTCCGACGGACGCATGGACGTTCACCGCCACGGCGCCCAGGACGGCGGGCACGGCGGCGCCGAGGAGTACCTGGCCCATCTCGGCCGCACCTATGGGGGCTGACAGCACGCCGCGAATCGTAACAGTACTTATATAAGTGCTGTTACGATCTGCGCCATGACCGAAGACCCCACCCTCCAGAGCCTCTGGCGCCCCCTCCGACTCCTCCAGGCGTCGATGGACGCGGACATCGGCCGGGTCTACGCCGACGCGCGGATCGACGGGCTCAAGCCGACCTTCGTCATGGAGCTCCTGCGGCTGCACACCCACGGGCCGATGACCATCACCGAGCTGGCCGAGTCGGTCGGGCGGACGCACTCGGCACTCAGTCAGAAGGTCGCCGCGATGCGCGCGGCGGGCTGGGTGCGGACCGTCCCGGGCGATGACGCGCGCAGCAAGAAGGTGACGCTCACCGACGAGGCCCGCGCGATCACCGGCCGGCTGGCGGCGGAGTGGCGGGCCACCGAGGCGGCGCTGGCCGAGATCGAGGCCGAGATCCCGTACCCGCTGAGCCGGGTGGTCGCCGACGTCGAGCGGGCGCTGGAGCGCCGGAGCTTCCACGACCGGATCGCCGAGAAGCTCGCGGAGGACCCGGCATGGGACTGACCGGCGCCCCGGTGGACATCGGCCCCTGACGGTCCTCACCCGTCTTCCGGCGGATGTGGACGGGCAGTCGCCGTCCTCGGTCGACAGCCAGATGACGGTCGTCGGCGTGATGTTCCAGGTCTGGGAGTCGACGCGGAGCACCGCCCGGTTGCTCCCGCGGTGCCGAGGACGACCACCGCAGGCCGGGCGAGCCGGCGCACGGTTACCGGGTTTCGAGGATGCCCTTCAGGACGTCGAGGTTCTTCGCGACCGCGCGCTTGACCCGGGGGCCGGCGATCGCGGCGACGGCCTTGAGGGCTCCGGGGGCGGTGAGGTGGGCGGTGTTTGGACTCACTGCGTGGTCACTCAGGCGCGCGACGGAGAAGCGTTCGACGCTCCGCGCCGGCGGATCGCCTCGCTCGGCGCGTCCGCACCCATGATCTCGTCCAGCAGGGCGCGGGCAGCGGCGAGCTCGTCCATCTGCCGGGTGATCCGGGCGCGTTCGCGGGCCAGGCCCTCCAACAGTTCCGGGCAGGTCGGGCCGGGGCGGCGGCGGCCCGGGAGCGGCAGGCCCGGCAGGATCTCGGCGATCGCGGCGCTGTTGAGTCCGGCGGCGAGGAGGGTTCGGATGCCGTGGACGGCGTCCACGTCCCGTTCGCCGTACTCGCGGTAGCCGCTGGGGCGGCGCTCGGGGGCGAGCAGCCCCTGCTCCTCGTAGTAACGCAGGGCGCGCGGCGTGACGCCGGTCCGCCGGGCGAGCTCTCCGATCCGCATCGCGGGCACCTCCTGAGGACGGGACGGGCGCCGCGTCCCGGCTTGACTCTGACGTCGGCGTGAAGGTCTAGCGTAACCGGCATGCCGAACGAACGATCTTCCTCAACCACCCCTGCCCGCACCGCCGTTGCCGTACTGGGCCTGGGCCCGATGGGCCGGGCCCTCGCCGGGGCGCTGCTGGCCGCCGGGCATCCGACCACCGTGTGGAACCGCACGCCGGGCCGGGACGCCGACCTGATCGCCCGCGGTGCGCGGTCGGCCGCGAGCGCCGCCGAGGCGGTGGCCGGCTCCCCCCTCGTCCTGCTCTGCGTCCGCGACCAGCCGGCCGCCCGGGCCGTCCTGGACACCACCGCGGCGGCGCTGCGCGGCCGGACCCTCGTCAACGCCACCTCGATCGCGCCCGACGACGCCCGCGCCAACGCCACCGACGCCCGTGACTACCGCCTGCTCGACGCCGCGATCCTCACGCCCACCCCGACGATCGGCAGCCCCCTGGGCACGATCCTGCTCAGTGGTGACCCCGAGGCCTTCACCGAACACCGGGAGACGCTCCGGGCCCTCGGCACCGTGCGCCACGTCGGCACGGACCCAGGACGGGCGGCGGCCTTCGACGCGGCCCTGCTGGACCTGTTCTGGACCACCGTGCACGGGTACGTCCACGCCCTCGCGCTCGCCCGCGCCGAGGGCATCAGCGGCGCCGAACTCGCGCCGTACGCCCAGGGGTTGCCACTCCTGTTGCCCCCGCTGATCGACGACTTCGCCCGGCGCGCCGACGACCGCCGGCACCCGGGCGACCGCAGCAGCGTGGCCTCCGCCGCAGCCGGTCTGGCGCACGTCGCCCACACGGCCCGCGCCCGGGGCCTGGACACCGCCGTCCTGGACGCCGCGCTCACCCTCACCCGCCGGGCGGCGGAGGCGGGCCACGGGCCGGACGGGGTGTCCGCGCTGGTCGACCTGCTCGCCGCCTGAGGACCGGACGGAACGTCAGACGCGGCGGCCCCAGGCCGAGATCAGCGGGGCGGTGGCCAGGTCGAGCTTCCCGCTCTCGACGGCCGCGAGGTGCCGGTCGATCTCCTCGTCCGTCGCGAGGCCCTTCTCGACCAGGAGGCCCCGGACGTGCCGCACCGTCGAGGCCTCCAGCACCGCGCACGCGGGCGAGGTGATCGGGAAGTACGCGTCGGCCTGCACGTCGGCGAGCCCGGCCTCGCGCAGCACGCGCGGCAGGGTGCGCCCGTAGGCGAGGTCGGCGCCGCGCGAGGCCATCAGCTCGCGGAAGCCGTTGCGCAGCCGGTTGGCGAGCCGCTGCTCGGGGCCGGACTCGTCGGGGCAGATCAGCGGCATGAGCGCGGGGTCGGCGTCCTCCAGGAGGAGCCGGCCGCCGGGGCGCAGCGCCCCGACCATGCGGCGCAGCGCCTCGGCGCGGTCGGGGACGTGGACGAGGACGAGCCGGGCGTGCACGAGGTCGAACTCGCCGGGCGGCGGCGGGTCGGCGACGACGTCGTGGGTGAGCACCTCGATCGTGCCGTCGGCGATGCCGCTCGTCCACGAGGCGTCGATGTCGGTGGCGACCACCGTCCCGGTCGGGCCGACGCGCTCCGCCAGCCCGAGCGGGACGGACGGGCCGCCGGCGCCGACCTCCCAGACCCGCATGCCCGGGCCGAGGCCGATCCGGTCGACGTGCCCGAACGTCACCGGGTTGAAGATCTCGGCGAGGGCGTCGAAGCGGACGCCGGCCTCCGCCCGCCGGTTGTCGAGGAGGTAGCCGCGGTCTTCGTCGTGATCAGCCATGCGCCGATTCTCGCAGAGGACGGTCACAGGCCGCGGATGGCCTCCCCCAGGTCGGGGCCGTAGGAGGACCAGCAGGAGATCGAGCCGTCGGAGTCCAGGTCCCCCATGTACCAGTCGTCGCCGGCCTTCACGAGGCAGAGGCCGTGGAAGGAGATGATGATGCTCGGCCGGAGGGTCTCGTGGTCGGCGCGGCCGTGCACCTCGACGACGACGAGCCGGGCGAGGGAGAGCAGTTCGGCTTCGGAGTCCCCCGAGGCGGTGCGGATGCGCTCGATCGTCCAGCCCTCGGGCAGTCCTTCGTCGGAGCCGTCGTTCCCCACCGCGCGGTCGTACCGGGGTCTGCTCACGGCCGGCCGCCCGCGATGACGCCGAAGTGGCCGTCGAAGCGGCGGTAGAGGACGCGGCCGCGGCCGGTGACCGGGTCGGCGTAGAAGAGGAACGGCAGTTCGGCGGCCTCCGCACTCGCGACGGCCTCGTCGTCGGTGAGGCGGCGGGCGCCGCGCGGGTGGAGCGTCAGCGGCACGGCGCAGCGGTGCGGCGGGGCGGCGGCCGTCGTGCGGGCGAGGCGGTAGCCGGTCGGGCCGGTGCGGTAGACGACGGCGTCGGTCTCGGTGGCCGGGTCGGTGAACAGGTGGATGTCGTAGTCCATCGCGTCCAGGGTGCGCACCGCGGCGTCCGGCGAACACCACACCAGAGACGGGGACTTGACCCGGACGATCCGCCGGGAGCCGTCCGGGACGGACACCTCCTCGGACCCTCCCGGCGTCCACGCCCGCGGCTTCCACGCCCCGCCGACCGCCGCGATCCGCCGCCGCAGCCGCTCGCCGATCCCGTCCACCGCCTCCGCGAAACCGGGCGCCGCCGTCTGCACCCGCACCCGGCGGCCGTCCACCTCGGCGTTCACCTGCGCCAGAACGCCCGCGCCGGTGGCCGACAGCCTGACCTTCAGCGCCTCGACGAGCGCGTTGGCCCCCTGCACCGCCGCCGCGACCCGGGCCCGGCCCTCGGCCAGCACCTCGCGCGACACCCCTCCGAAGGCCACCACCGCGATGTCCGTGCTCATCTCCGCCATCCTCCTGCCACTCGGTGGACCCCGCCCAACAGCACCCCCTACGCTGCGCGCCCGCCACTCCCACCACAAGAGGCCAACGGCCCCATCGCGGCGGAAAGGACCGATTTCCGTTGCACGACGGCGCCATCCGTCCCCATACTCGGGCGCGATGAAGGGGACGACGGACATCGAAGGGCTGCGGGCCGCGGCCGCGCGCCTCGTCGGCGGCGTGGTGGAGCAGGTGCGGGTGCCGCTCGACGGGGGCGGCCGGTTCGGGCTGCAGGTCCGGCTGACGCGGCTGCTGGACGATGGGAGGAGGCAGGTCCGGCGCCGGTGGCTGGCGGTCCACGCGCCGGCCTGGCGGCTGGACCGGCCGGGTCCTCGGCTCTGACGGTGAATCCGTCGATCAGCCGCACGCCTCCAGCAGGATGACGCTGGTGACCAGCACCCAGAAGACCAGCAGCCCCCACACCGCCGGGCTCGGGCGGGTGGAGCGCAGGAGGGAGAGGGCGACGCCCACGGCGATCGTGAGCAGGCCGGCGGCCCCGATCGTCCAGGCCACCGGCACGAGTTCGGGGCGCTGGGCGTCCCGGGCGGCGAGGCGGACGGCCAGCGCGGGGACGGCCAGTATGGCGCCGACGTGGGCGACGAGGTCGGGGAGGGTGAGGAGGGGGTGCTCGGGTTCGGTCACGGCGGGTCCGTTCGGGGCGGGGCGCTGTCGCGCAGCAGGACGAGTCCGGCCGGGCCTGGCGCGTCGGGCAGGTGGACGGCGCCGCGCAGCACGTGGGCGGTGCCCTCGTCGGTGAAGGGCTGGTCGAGCAGGCCGGCGTCGCCCGTGGCCCGGTCCAGCCAGTGCGGCCGGCCGAGCCGGCAGACGTCGCGGGTGGGAGAGGCCGGCCGCCGTCTGCAAGAGGGTGAGGGGGTGTGCCATGGAGTGGTCGCAGCCTTGGATTTCAGGGCGGATGCCGGGTGGGGACCCTTGGAATCGGCACCGAATCCTAGAAAACGCACTCGGCGTTCTCCAGGCGACGAAGCACCCCGGGAGGCACGCTCCGGGCTCTTGACCGGGGCCACCGGAGGCCCACGCGCAGCCGGGCGATCGCTACCCGGGGTCCGTACCGCGCCGGGTGCGCCCGCGACTACCCCGTTTCGCCGCGCTCGGGCAAGGGGAACTCCGCTCCCCCGCTACTCCGCTACGTCGCGGCACGCGTCGAGGAGCGGTGTGACCGTGCGGGCCGGCGCGTCGGGCCGGACGGCGAGGTAGGTCGGCATGGCCGGGGCGTCCGGGCCGGCGAGGGGGCGGAAGACGGTGCGGATCGTCGGGAGCACCTCGGCCTGGGTCGCGTAGAAGACCGTCCAGTGGCCGCCGCCCGCGCCGATCGCGGCCAGGGTGTCCTGGTCGGTGGTGAACGCCGGGCCGAGCACCGGCTCGAACCCGGTGGCGCGGCACGCGTCGAGGACCAGGTCGACGAGGTGCGGGTTGGCCTCGCGCGGGGCGATCCGCAGCGGCATCCCGGCCAGGTCGGCGAGGCGGACGGTCTCGCGCGCGGCGAGCGCGTGCCCGGCCGGCAGCGCCACGACGAACCGTTCCCGCCAGACCGGCACCAGCTCCAGCCCGGGGCTGCGGGTCACCCCGCGGACGAACGCCGCGTCGAGCCCGCCGTCGCGCACGCGCTGGAGGCGGTCCGCCGGTGCGGCGCTGACGAGTTCGACGGCGAGTTCCGGCGCCCGGCGCTCCAGCGCCGCCAGCAGCCGTTCGAGCCGGGCGCCGAGGCCGACGTTGGTGCCGATGCGCAGCGCGGCGACCCCGCCCGCGTTCTCGGCCCGGTGCGCCGCGATCGCGTCCAGCGCGGCCTGTTCGGCGGCGACGACGGCCCTGGCCCGGTCGACGAGGACGCTGCCGGCCGCGGTCAAGGTCACGCTCCGCGTCGTGCGGTCGAACAGGTCGACGCCCAACTCCCGCTCCAGGCGCCGGATCTGCTGGCTCACCGCGGACTGCACGATGTGCATGCGCTCGGCGGCACGGCCGAAGTGCAGCTCCTCGGCGACCGCGAGGAAGTACCGGATCTGACGAAGTTCCACCCGAGAGCCCCCACCTCGACGACCACCCCGACGATCATCACGGCGAATCATCACCGCGATTCATCACGATCACCGATGAGTGTAGGCGCGGAACGCTCCTTGGTCGCGGCCGGCCCGGTTGGTGTGATGGTCCTGCGCCACCGCACCGACGGTGGACCGGACTTGAGGAGCACGTCATGCCGTTCGCGCGGATCAACGGGATCGAACTGCACTACGAGGACCACGGCACCGGCCGCCCGCTGCTGTTCCTGCACGGCTGGGGCTCCAGCGGCCGCGTCTGGGGCGCCCAGGTCGCCGGCCTGGCCGCGGACCACCGCACGGTGACCGTCGACTGGCGGGGCTGCGGCCGCTCGGACCACCCGGCCGAGGGCAACCACGTCGCCGGGAACGTCGCCGACGTGCTCGCCCTCGTCGACCACCTCGGCCTCGACCGGCCCGTGCTGGTCGGCAGTTCGATCGGCGCCACCTTCGCCCTGGAGGCCGCGCTGGCCGCGCCCGGGCTCATCGGGGGCGTCGTCTCGGTGGACGGCCCCGCCCACTGGCCCGGCCAGGGCATGGCCCCGCAGCTCGACGCCCTGCTGGCCGGCCTCGCCGAGGACCGCGCCGGCACCGTCGCCGCCTGGGTCCCCAACTGGTTCGGCCCGGCGAGCGGTCCGGCCGTCGCCGACTGGACGGTGCGCCAGCTCCTCGACTCGGGCGTCTTCATCGACGCCCTCTTCACCGAGGCCCTGACCTACGACCCGCGCCCGGCCCTCCCCGGCCTCGCCGTGCCCGCCGCGTTCGTCCACGGGCGCCTCGACACCGAGATCCCGGTCGAGGTGTCGCGGACCCTCGCCGACCTCGCCCCGCACGGCGAGCTCCACGCCATCGAGGACGCCGCCCACATGCCGCACCAGGAACGCCCGGGCGCCTTCAACGCGCTCCTGCGCAGCATCGTCGCCCGGATGGCGCCCGTCCCGGCGTGACGGGGAGGGTCGGCCGCGCGACGGCCCCGCAGGCAACGGTTGCTCCCCACCCGTCGGCGCGCTTTAATAAATGAACGAGCATTTATTAAAGAAGAGGAGTGCGCGATGGCCGGCCGCCCCCGGGGAGTCGACGACGCCGTGATCCTGCGGGCCGCCGCCGAGGTGATGGGGCGGGTGGGGCCGCCGGGGCTGACGCTGGCCGCCGTGGCGAGGGAGGTGGGCCTGGTACCCGGCACCCTCGTCCAGCGGTTCGGCTCCAAACGGGGGCTCCTGGTGGCGCTCGCGCGGCAGTCGGCGAACGACGTCGCCGAACTGCCCGCCCGGGTGCGGGAGCGGCACGACTCGGTGCTCGCCGCGCTGACCGCCCTGCTGGTGGAGTCGACGGCGCCGATGGCCCTGCCCGAGACCTTCGCCAACCACCTGGCGTTCCTGTGCCTGGACCTGACCGACCCGGAGCTCCACGAGCACGCCCTCGCCGTGCACCTGGCGCAGCGCCGGGCCATCGAGGCCCTGCTGGCGGAGGCGGCCGGAGCCGGCGAGCTCACCCCCGGGACGGACGTGTCCGCCCTCGCCGGATCGGTGCAGGCGCTCGCCGCCGGCACGGGCCTGAACTGGGCACTCGACCGCGAGGGGACCCTGCCCGAGCGGCTGCGGCAGGAAATCGACGCCCTCCTGCTCCCGTACACGACAGCCCGCCGCACCCGAGTCACGGAGGAATCATGACGATCGACAGCCGGCCGCTGGCCGGACGCGTGGCCCTGGTCGCCGGCGGCACCCGGGGCGGGGGCCGGGGCATCGCCGTCGAGCTCGGCGCCGCCGGGGCGACGGTGTACGTCACCGGCCGCAGCACGACCGGCACCCGCTCGGACCTGGACCGCCCGGAGACCATCGAGGAGACCGCCGAACGCGTCACCGCGGCGGGCGGCCTGGGCGTCCCCGTCCGCACCGACCACAGCCGCCCGGACGAGGTCGCGGCCCTGGTCGAGCGAATCGCCGCCGAGCAGGACGGCCGGCTCGACGTCCTGGTCAACTCCGTCTGGGGCGGCGATCCGCTCGTCGACTGGGAACACCCGCTCTGGGAGCAGGACGTGGAGACGGGCCTGCGGCTGCTGCGCCAGGCCGTGGAGACCCACGTGATCACCAGCCGGTTCGCGCTCCCGCTGATGGTCGCGCGCAAGCGCGGCCTCGTCGTCGAGGTCACCGACGGCAACACCGCCCGCTACCGGGGCTCGTTCTTCTACGACCTCGCCAAGTCCGCGGTGATCCGGCTCGCCGTCGCCCAGGCCGCCGAGCTCAAGCCGCACGGCGTCGCGGCCGTGGCCCTCACCCCCGGGTTCCTGCGCTCGGAGGCCGTGCTGGACCACTTCGGCGTCACCGAGGCGACCTGGCGCGACGGCGTGGCGGCGGACCCGCACTTCGCCCGCTCCGAGACCCCGGCGTACCTCGGCCGGGCGGTGGCGGCCCTGGCCGCGGACCCGGACGTCATGGCCAAGTCCGGCCGGGCGCTGGCGACGTGGGGCCTGTACCGGGAGTACGGGTTCACCGACGCCGACGGCACGCAGCCGGACTGGGCGGCACACTGGGCCGCGAACCTGGAGGCCGAGCACGGGCCGCTCGGCGAGCCGCTCTGACCGCGGGCAACTCGGGCACCGTCACTGCGCGGGCGCCGTCACTGCACCGCTGCCGTCACTGCACGGCTGCCGTTACTGCGCGACCGCCGTTACTGCACGGCTGCCGTTACTGCGCGGCCGCCGGAACGAGGCCGTCGGCGACGAGGCCCGCGAAGACCGCCTGCCCGAGCGCCTGAGCGGCCGACAGCGGACGGACCATCACCGTGAACTCCTTGATCCGGCCGTCCTCGGCGAAGTGCATCAGGTCGATGCCGTGGATCTGCTTGCCGCCGACCGTGGCCCGGAACAGCAGGACGGACGTGTCCGCCTCGGTGCCGTCGGCGCTGGTCTCCGCGGTGCCGGTGTGGTCGCCGACGTAGCGGAAGTCCTCGAGGGTGCGCAGCAGGACCCCGAACAGGCCCAGCACCATCGGCTTCCCCTCGAAGGGAACGAACTTGACCGGGCTGTAGAAGCGGATGTCGTCGGTGAACAGGTCGTCCAGAGCGGCGGCGTCGCGGTTCTCGACGGCGGCGCGGAAGCGGTCGGCGGTGGCGGCGGTGGCGGTCACGGTGCACTCTCCCGAGGACTGGCGGTACTCATGAATGTGAGTAGTCATTTTCATGAGTACCATGGGCGGCGGGTCCGGCAACAGGGGCGATCCGAAGGGAATCCGACCGATGGCACTACGGCATGCCGTCCTGGCCGCGCTGCTCGACGGCGAGGCCAGCGGCTACGAACTGGCGAAGACCTTCGACCTCGGCGTGGCGAACTTCTGGTACGCCCAGCCCCAGCAGCTCTACGCCGAGCTGACCCGCCTGGAGAAGGACGGCCTGATCAGCGGCCGCGAGATCATCCAGGACAACCGGCCCAACAAACGGGTCTTCCGCGTCACCGACGCTGGCCTCGCCGAACTCGACGACTTCGCCGCCGCCTCCGCCAAGCCCTCCTTCGTCCGCGACGACCTGATGGTCAAGGTCCGCACCGTCGACCACGTCGACCCCGCGACCCTCATCGCCCGGCTGGCGGAGCGCGCGGCCTTCGCCCAGGCCAAGGTCGACCTGTTCGAACGCATGCTGCGCACCATGCGCGGCGACCTCCCGGAGGACGACTTCCTGCGCGACGGCGAGCGCATCGGCCCCTACCTCACCTGCCTGCGCGGCCTCGCCTTCGAACGGGGCAACCGCGACTGGTGCCACACCACGATCGCCACCCTGCGCGCCCGCGAGGCCGCCCGCGCCCGCCGCTGACGGCCTCACCACGTCCGGCGCTCAGCGCCGCAGGAGGTCCCGTACGGCGGCGGTGACCCGGGCCGGGTCCTCCTCGGCCATGAAGTGGCCGCAGTCGACCGTGGTGTGGACGAGATCGGGGGCCCACGCGCGCCACAGGGCGGCGGCGTCGAAGCCGAGCGCCGCGCCCCAGTCCTGCTGCAGGACGCTCACGGGCATGCGCAGCCGGCTGCCCGCCGCCCGGTCGGCGGTGTCGTGGGCGACGTCGATCCCGGCCGAGGCGCGGTAGTCCGCCACGATCGACGGGACGGCCTCCCGGCAGGCCGCCAGGTACGCGGCCCGGACCTCGTCGGGAATGGCGGCGGGATCGCGCGACCACACGTCGAGGAAGTGCCCGAAGAACGCATCGGCCGACGCGGCGATCATCCGCTCCGGCAGGCCCGGCTGCTGGGCCATCAGGTAGAGGTGGAAGCCCACGGCGGCGGAGGTGCCACGCATGACGTCCCACGTGTCGAGCAGCGGCAGGACGTCCAGCGAGGCGAGGTGGGTGACGCGGTCCGGGTGGTCGAGGGCGGCGCGGAAGGCGACGAGCGCGCCGCGGTCGTGGCCGACGAGTGCGAACCGCTCGTGCCCGAGGGCCCGGGCGAGGGCCACCACGTCCACGGCCATCGTGCGCTTGGCGTAGGCGCTGCCGTCCGGTGCCTCGGCGGGCTTGTCGCTGGCGCCGTAGCCGCGCAGGTCGGGGCAGATCACGGTATGGCCGGCGGCCAGGTCCGCGGCCACGTGCCGCCACATGAGGTGGGTCTGCGGGAAGCCGTGCAGCAGCACGACGGGCGTGCCGGAACCGCCGACGGCCGCGAACAGGCGGACGTCCTCGGCGACCTCGACGCGGTGGTGCTCGAAGCCGGGAATGGTCTGCGTCATGAGAACTCGTCCTCTCGTGCGGTGACTGGGTACGGGACGAGCCTCCCGCGCCCGAATCAGCGGACGATCAGCACGCACCGGGCGGGTACCGTGGAGCCCGGAATGGAAGACGTGACGCGGGTGCGGTTCGGCGTCCTCGGGCCGCTGACGGCGCAGGACGCCGACGGTGCGCCGCTCGACCTCAAGGGCCCCCGCCACCGGGCCGTCCTCGCCCGGCTCATCGTCGCCCGGCGGCGCGTCGTGCCCGTCGCCCGGCTCGTCGACGACCTGTGGGACGAACCGCCCGCGGGCGCCGTCGGCGCCGTCCAGACCTTCGTCGGCGCGCTGCGCCGCGCCCTCGAACCCGGCCGGCCCCCGCGCACGCCCGCCCGCCTCCTGGTGACCGACGGCCCCGGGTACGCGCTGCGGGCCGCGCCCGACGCCGTCGACGCGTGGCGCTTCGAGGCGACCGTGGAGAGGGCCCCGGCGCTGCCGCCGGCCGAGGCCGTGGCGCAGCTGGAGCAGGCGCTGGCGCTGTGGCGCGGCCCCGCGTACGCGGAGGCGGGCGGGGCGCAGGCGGGCGCGGTGCAGGCGGGCGGGGCCGAGTGGGCCCGCGCCGACCGGGCCCGGCTCGCCGAGCTGCGGCTCCAGGCCGTCGAGCGGCGGGCCGGGGCGCTGCTCGCGCTCGGGCGGGCGGCGCGGGCCGTCCCCGACC
>NZ_JBHWGV010000180.1:0-13105 GCF_042732955.1 Kitasatospora sp. NPDC059747
GGCTGGAACGTGACCGCGACCAACCCGAGCTCGGGCTCCTACGGCCTGGGCCAGGCCCTGCCGGCCTCGAAGATGGCCTCGGCCGGCGCGGACTGGAAGACCAACCCGGCCACGCAGATCAAGTGGGCGCTGGACTACATGAACACCCGCTACGGCAGCCCGAACGCCGCCTGGACCTTCTGGCAGGCCAACCACTGGTACTAAGCCGACCCCCTCGGCTCTCCCCCCACCTCGGGAGTCGGACAGGGACCACCGAGGCGACCCACGAGGGCCCCTCCCGCGCGAACGAGCGGGAGGGGCCCTCGTGCCGTTTCCGGACGTCCCGCCCCTGGTCAGCCGCCCTCTCGCGACGCCGGCCCGGCGAGCTCCTCGACGAAGTGCTTGAAGCGCCGCAGGTCGCCGCGGACCTGGACGCCGAGCACGCCCAGCCGGTCGGCCGCCTTCTCGGCCAGACCGGTGGGCTGGAAGGCCATGGTCATCCGCACCCGGGTCCGGGCCGGGCCGAGCGGCTCGAAGGCGACCGTGCCGGTGTGCTTCACGCTGTCGCCGGTGGTGCGCCAGGCGACCCGCTCATCGGGCACCCGCTCGACGACTTCGGTCTCGAACTTCCGGGACAGCCCGGCGATCCTGGTCCGCCAGTGGGCCCGGCGCTCGTCCAGCTGCCTGACCTCCGCCACGCCGTCCATGAATTTGGGGAAGTTCTCGAAGGTCGCCCACTGGTCGTAGACGACGCGGACGGGCGCGTCCACGTCGATCGACTCCTCCACCGTGCTCACCGCCGCACCCTCCCACGCCGTGCGCCTCTCCGGCCCGTCCTGTCGGGCGACCCGCCGAGCGGCCGGCCGGAAAGGGGCGAAATGTGCGGGCGGTGTCCCTGCCGATCCGGGCCGTGTGCCGGGTGGCGGCAACCGGGGTGTCCGCCTGGCCGGCGCGAATGTCGTCTACCCGGCGGTGCGGCCGGCGCCGTCCCCGTCCGGGCCCGGGGTGTCCCGTCCCAGGCCCCGGCGGATCGCGATCTCCACGGGTGAGTACGCGCCGTCGGCGCGCTCCAGTTCGTACGGTGCGGCCGGCATCAGGGGCGGCTGGGCCATGAAGCGCGGCCGCGCTCCGTGGTGCGGTTGCGCCGCGTGCACCAGGAACGGGTGGCACAGGTAGACGTCGCCCGGGGATCCGGTGGCGAGGGCGAGCGGCCGGTGGTCGGAGGCCGCCACCAGATCGGGAGCGAGGGCCAGGCCGCTCGCCCCGTCCTCCCCGTACTTCTCCAGCACCTTCGGCGCGTCGAGGTGCGAGCCGACCCGGATCCGGGTCGGGGCGTCCTCCTCACCCACCTCGCTGAACAGGAACAGCATCAGAAGCGCCCGGCCCTGGGAGCGCAGATTCGTGAAGTACCAGCTCTCGCCCTCCGGCAGGTAGCTCCCCTCGATGTGCCAGCCCGTGTCGTCCGGCTCCTCTTCGTGCGGGAAGCGCAGCGGGAACGTGCCCAGCGAGTAGCGCGGCTCCCAGCGCCCCGCGCCGACGAGCAGGTCGTACGCGCGGTGCAGGGACGGGGAGTTGGGTGCGGCGGCGAACGGTCCCTGCGCCATGCCGGCCACCCGGTGCACGGGCTGCTTCCACGTCGACGGGTCGTCCGGGTCACAGCCGGTCTCCCGCCAGAGCAGTCGCTCGCAGTCCGCGGCCACGCGCGGCGCGACGGCGCCCTCCAGCCTGACGAAGCCGTCGCGGAGGAAACGGGATACCAGGGTCGTGTCGTCCATGCCCCCATCGTGCGGCGACACCGGCCCCGGTCACCCGATATTTCCCGCACCGCCTTTGCCGGGTGACCACCGGCCCTCTTCCCGCTCCTCCGAGACCGGAAGCGGCCGGCCCGCGGCCACGGGACCACACGGCCGACGGCGGGCGGCCGGGTGGCCGCGGTCGGCGAGGACGCGGCCGGTGAGTACCCGGCGGCTCAGCGCCCGGCCGAGGAGAGGACCGCGGCGATGAGCTCGCGGCGGCCGGCCACGCCGAAGCGGGCGAAGACCGCTGTCAGGTGTTCCTGGACGGTGTAGGCGGACACGTGGAGCCGGCCCACGATCTCCCGTGTGGAGCACCCCTGGAGGACCAGGGCGGCCACCCGGTTCTGTGCGGGGGTGAGCCCGTGAGCGGCCAGGAGCAGGGAGCCGATCGCGGCGGCGGGGGCCGGCTCGACGACCACGCAGACCTGGTCGTCCGCGGAGCCCCGCAGGCGGGTGGCGTGCAAGGCCAGCCAATGACCGTCGCCGGTCCGCAGCCGGACCGGGCCCCGGCGGTCCGGTGCGTCCGCTCCCTGCGCGTCCCGGGACCGCACCAGGCGGGCCGCCACGGAGTAGACCGGCCAGGGCAGGCCCCGGACCCTGGGTGCCGGCAGTCGGTCGAGCCACCGTTCGGCGTCCGGGCTGATCGAGACGAGGGTGAGCTCCCGGTCGAGCACGATGACGCCGGGGGCGCCCGGCGCCTCGGGCCCGCCGCGCCTGATGGTGTCCCGGATCATGCTGCGGCGCAGGCCCTCGGCCAGGTGCGGGGCGAGCGTTCTGACGGCGGCGAGATCCCGGTCGGAGAAACCGGCGTCCGCATCCGCCCGGTGCAGACACAGCACTCCCCAGCAGTCGCGCCCTGCGATCAGGGCGGCCCGGAGCTCGTCCCCCAGCCCCAGACCGGCCATGATCTCCCGGTAGCGTGCGCTGGCGGACCGTCTCCCCAGGGTTGCCCGGTCCAGCGACATCACCACCTCCGGTCCCCGGGCGAGCGAGGCGAACTTGTTGACGTCCTCGCGGCCGAACTCGTTGTCGAGGAAGAGCGGGCCGACGCCAGCCAGCGGCTCCTGGGCCACCACCGACGTGAACAACAGGGTCGCCGGGTCGACGGCTGCGAAGAAGGCCGCTTCGACGGGGAGAACGCCCGGCAGGCGGCGCAGCACCTCAGCGCAGAGCCCGGGAAGTTCCAGGTCGGCGTGGCAGCTGTCGATCAGCCGCTCGATACGCCGTTCCCGGATGCCCGTGGCCATGATCCCGACGCTACGCCGGTGCCGGGGCCGGCACGAGCCCGAGCTGGCGCAGCAGGCCGAGGTCGTCCAGTCGTCCCCAGCGTTCGACGATCAGGCCGTCCCGGAGCCGGAAGATGTTGATGCCCTTGAGCACGACCGTGCGGCCGTCGCCCGCGACGCCCATCACTTCACCGCGTTGGGTGCCCGAGGCGGTGAACTGCTCGACGACCAGGTCACCCTCGCCGACGAGGAGTCCCAGGTCGGAATGCCAGTCGGGGAAGGCCCCTCGGAACAGGGCCCCTGCGGCACGCATCCCCTCCCGGCCCGCGTCGCCGCCCAGGGGCGGGTCGTGGTCGAGGTAGTCCTCGGCGAGGTAACCGTCGACGGCCGCCAGGTCGCCCCTGGTGAACAGCGCGTCGATGAACGCGATCACTGTCTGCTTGTTCCGCTCGATGGTGTCCATGCCGAAAATCCTCGACCCGCCGAGTCCCCGCCGGAACCCCAGCTCTCTGGGGTGTCCGCCCGTACCGGCCCCGCGGCGGTTCCGGAACGGGTGCGCGAAGGCCGGGCAGCCGTGGCACGGACCGCAGCGGGCGCCAGAGCCTTGGCTCACTCGCCGTGCGGCACACCGGTGGAAGGTACGCTGCGCGGATCGGCGCGACCGGGTGGCGGCGCGGTTCGAGCGCCGCGGGGTCGCCGTCGTCCCTTCCGTCGTCCCTTCCGAGGGGACGACCCCGCAGCGTCGCTGCTGTTTCTCGCTACTGGTCCACCTGTACTGGGCCAGTGGGCGGACCTGGCCGGTGCACGGCACCGTCCGGCTCTCGCAGCTGGTGCTCAACACCCGGGTGCCGTTCACCCCGCAAGGCCTGATCCCGCTCGCGGGCATGCTCTTCTCGGGCGCGGCACTGGTGCTGGTCCGGGGCGGGCGGCTGCCTGCCCTGGGCCGCCGACTGCCCGCGGTACTGCCGCGCTGGGGGAGCCGGGCGGTGGCCGCCGGACTGCTGGCCCGCGGCGCGGTCGGGCTGGTCTGGGTGACGGGGGCCTGGGCGGACCCGGCCGACACGTTCTACTGGCTCAACCTGCTCCTGTACACCCCGCTGTGCCTCCTGCTGGGCCGGGCGGCCTGGCAGGTGTCGGCGGCGGAAGGGGTGTCGGCACTTCCGTGGAGGGTCGTGGCGTGAAGGGCGGCCCGCCGGTGGTCCGGCGGGCCGGCCTTCGGGTGGACGGCGGGAGTGCGCGGACGGGCCCTACGGCCGGGGCAGCTCGCAGCCGTCCGGCCCGCAGGCGTCCGCGTCGCCCCCGCCGACCTGGACCAGCGGTGCCGGCGGCCGGCTCTCCCAGGCCTGCTCCAGCGCCCGCGTGAACGTTTCCGCGGGCTGGGCCCCGGACACCCCGAGCCGGCGGTCGAGGACGAAGAACGGCACACCCGTCGCCCCCATGGCGCTCGCCGTCGCCTCGTCCTCGCGCACGGCCTCCGCGTACGCCTGCGGATCGGCCAGCACGGCGGCGGCCGCCTCGCCGTCCAGCCCGGCCCCGACGGCCAGCTCGACCAGCCGCTCCTCGTCGAACGCCGAGCGCTCCTCGGCGAAGTTGGCCCGGTACAGCGCGTCCAGCAGCTCGGCCTGCCGGCCCCTCTCCTTGGCGAAGTGCAGCAGCCGGTGCATGTCGAAGGAGTTCGCCGCGTCCCGCCCGCCGTCCAGGTACGGCAGCCCTTCCGCGCGCGCGTTCTCGGCGATCCGGGCGTCCGCAGCCTCGGCCTGCTCCAGGCTCATCCCGTACTTCGCGGCGAGCAGCGGGAGCACGGGACGGGCCGCGCGCGGCGCGTTCGGGTCCAGCTCGAACGAGCGGTGCACGACCTCGACCTCCGCGCGGTGCGGGAACACCGCCAGGGCCTGCTCGAACCGGGCCTTGCCGATGTAGCACCACGGGCAGTTGATGTCGCTCCACACTTCGACGCGCACGGGACCGCACTCCTCTCACCGTGCGGGCCTGTCCCGCGCCGGTACTTACGGGAATGCGCTCGCGCACCCGAATATTTCAGGGTGAGAAATATTTGAACGGGCGGCCCACGACCGCGCAGCTCCTCAGCCGCTGGGTGCCAGCGCCGCGACCAGGTCCCCCGCCGTCAGCCGTTCCAGCTCCTCGGGCGCCGCGTCCACCGGCCCCGGGTAGAGCCGGTAGAGCGCCCCGGACAGTTTCTCCGGCGCCGGCACGTCCCCGTCCACCAGTGCGACGAACGCCCGTGCACCGTCCGGCAGTTCCGCCTGCCCGGCACCGTCGTCGTCCCGCCGCGCCCGCAGCCGGGCCGCGAACGCCCCGACGTCCTCGCCGTCGCGCCGCCGCCACCGCCGTACGCCGAGGCCGCCGCGCACGTGCACGTCGTCGGTGCCCGCCGCCGCCCGGGCGCAGGCGACGTCCCACAGGGTGGCCCGGTTCTCCGGGCCGAAGTGGGCGAGCACGTCGCGGCTGAGCGAGCCGACCTCGGCCTGGTGGCGGTGGACGCTGTGGTAGCCGCCGTCGGCGCCCGTGTTGAGGTCGGTCCAGGTGTACTGCCGCTGCGCGAGGTCGACGATCATCGGGACGGACACCTTGGCGTCCCCGACCAGGTCCAGCCGCTGGCGGACCGCCCTCGGGTGGTAGTGCTCGCCGCCGGAGGGCGTCGCGCCGAGGTCCATGAAGCCGGCGAAGGCCTCGGTCAGCTGCTCGAAGGCGACGTCGTTGTAGCTGAACACGATCACCACCGCGTACCGCGCGCCGCCCGCCGCCAGCCGGGCGAGGTCCAGGTCGACGAACTCCGTCGCGCCGTCGGGCGGCGGCGCGGACACGTAGTCGCCCGAGTGCACGGCCGCCCGGTCGCCGTGCACCAGGTTGGTGTAGTCGCACAGACCGCTGAACCGCCACTGCTCGTCGTACAGCGCGACGGACAGGTCGAGGTCCACCCGCAGGTGCTCCGGCTGCATCCAGTGCACGAACAGCCGCAGCCGCTCGCCGGCCGGCAGCCGCTGCCGGCTCCCGCGCGGCACGCACACCAGGGTCTTGGCGGCGGCCCGTTCGGCGAACGGCGCGACCAGGTCGGCCAGGCCCTCGTCCAGCAGCGCGCGGTCGTAGCGCTCGCCGCCGCTGCGGCGCAGCAGCTCGGCCTCGATCAACGCGCAGAGCGGGGCGCCGAGTTCGGCGGGCACCACGGTGCCGTGGTCCTCCCGGGCGTGCGCCAGCGAGACCGTCCCCCGGGGGAAGTACAGCCGCCGCTCGCCCGCCGTCCGCTTCCCGCGCAGCCGCCCGTACGCGCCCAGCAGCGGCCCGGGGGCGACCCGGCCCAGGGCCCGGGCCACCGTCTCCAGCAGTTCGGGCGGCAGTGCGGCGCCGGGATCGGTGGTGGCGTGCACCCGCAGCACGTGGTGCAGCCGGCGGACCAGCTCGCCCGGGCGCGCGGCCAGCACCCGTACCGCACCGGCGGCGTCCCCGGCGGCCAGCAGCGATTCGACCCGCCCGGCGAAACCGGTGAACGCCAGCCGGGTGTGATCGCCGGTGGTGACCACGCGCAGCGGCGCGGGCGGCTCGGCGAACTCCCGGCCCACCTCGTGGGTGCGCAGGTCCGTTTCCCGCAGCAGCACGAACGCGGCCGTCACCTTCGGGAAGCGCCGCCGGTGCTCGTAGGGGTGCAGCAGTTCGCCCGCGCGCAGCCAGGCCGAGCGGTGGCGGCGCAGGTCCTCGGCGAGGGCGGTGGGGGACAGGCCCTCCAGGACCTCCAGCAGGCCCCGGCGCAGCGGCCGCGGCAGGTTGCGCAGCCGCAGGCGCCGGGCGGTGGCGGGCAGCAGGTCGGGCTCGGCGCCGGACCACGCCCAGAGCAGCCGCAGCACGTCGGTCGCGGTGTCGACCCGCTCGGCCAGGACGGGCAGGGCGGAGGTGGCGTCGCGCTCCAGCAGGGCGGCGAGGACGGTGGCCTTGGTCTCGCGCAGCGGGATCCGCGCGGGCAGGTGCTGCGGCAGGTCCTCGGGCGCGTGGGCGAGCAGCGCGGCGAGGTCGTCGCGGTCCTGCGGGGAGAGCGGGGTGCGGCGGGCCAGCAGGCGGTGGAACTCGGCCATCGCGGCGGTGACCTGGTCGGCGGTGATCAGCCGCAGCGGGCGCAGGGCCTGCCGTCCGCCGAAGTCCTGCGCCGCCTTGCGCCCGGCCGAGCCGTCCTCGCCCAGGTAGGTGCCGGTCGCCAGCCGCGCGCCGCACAGCGGGCACTGCCCGCCCCGGCCGTCGGCGTCCAGGCCGTCCAGGCAGGGCGCGCAGAGCAGGTGCGCGCAGGGCGCGAGCGCGCCGACGCCCACCTCGGCGCCGCGCCGGCCGCAGTGCGCGCAGGGCTGGTTCGGCTGGTTGAGCAGGAACGCCCTGATCTGCCGGGTGTAGAGGACGTGCGCGTGGTCCGGCACGGCGTCCGGGAAGCGGCGGAACAGCGGCAGGTGCTCGCGGTCCGCGCCGAGCAGGTGGTCGATCCGGGCGAGCAGCCCGTCGCCCAGCTCGGCGAGCCGCACCGGCGCCAACCGGGCCAGCGCGGCGCGCAGTTGCGTGGTGAGGACGTAGCCGCGCCGGACCAGATCGGCATCGAGGGCCACCAGGCCCCGAACGCTCCACGGATCCGCGGAGGGCAGCAGTTCGCCGGGGGCCACGGCGAGGGCACCACGCCGGCGGAGCAGGAAGGAACCGAGATCGAGATCGACGCTGACGTCGAAGGGAGCCACGATGGCTCGGGGCATGCGGAGAGATCCCCCCACGGAGGCGGAAAGTAAGGAGGGGCGGAGAGGGGGCGCGCTACTGGTTTTCGAAGGAAGAAGAGAAGGAAGCGCGCCGCGGAGCCGCCAACACGGCGACCATAGCCGAACACCGAGGCACCGCCCACCGATTTATTCCGGCCACCTCGGAGCAGGACGCCACGCCCGCCCCTGGGGCCCCCGGTTCGACGGCTCGTGGCCCGGCACGCGGCGCACGCGTTTCGGTGGCCGCCCCTCCCGGGAGCCGGCACCGCCGGCCAACTCCCTTGAGCGGTTAGCCTTTTCCGCATGCAGACCACCCGCC
This sequence comes from Kitasatospora sp. NPDC059747, assembly GCF_042732955.1. Classification (NCBI taxonomy): domain Bacteria; kingdom Bacillati; phylum Actinomycetota; class Actinomycetes; order Kitasatosporales; family Streptomycetaceae; genus Kitasatospora; species Kitasatospora sp. NPDC059747. The sequence goes on from NZ_JBHWGV010000180.1 coordinate 8,063, forward strand.
CCGCAAGCCCGGGTCCCGCCACCACCCTCGACCGCCTGCTCGCGTTCGGCTCACTGCCCGCGGCCGCGGCCGTGCTCACCGGGACGAACGCGCTCTACCTGCTGCTCGTCGTCTTCGGGAACGTCACCGACTTCCCCACCAACCAGCACTTCGTCCAGCACGTGCTGGCGATGGACACCACCTTCCGGGACGGGAACCTGATGTGGCGTTCCATCACGTCCCCGGGCCTGCAGAACGCGGCGTACGTCGCGATCATCGCCTGGGAGGCGCTGAGCGCCCTGGTGCTGACGGCCGGGACGTTCGCCTGGTGGCTGCGGCCGGACCTGGCGCGCCGGCTCAGCAGCCTCGGCCTGCTGCTGATGCTGCTGCTCTTCGGCGTCGGGTTCATCGGGATCGGCGGCGAGTGGTTCGCCATGTGGCAGTCGAAGACGTGGAACGGCCTGGACGCGGCGATCCGCAACGTCACCCTGGCCGGACTGGCGCTGGTGGTGGTGAACCTGCCGCACCGCCCGCACACCCCGTCGGAGTGAGAAGACGCGCGCCGGTGCTGCCCGCCCGGTCGGCACCTCCGCCGCCCGCCACCTCCCCGGCACCGCCGACTTTCACGTTCCAGCCCTCGGGGCGCCGTCAGCTCGCGTCGTCCCCGGGAGCCCCGTACTCCCGGTGCACGTCCAGGTAGGGCAGTTGCACCCGTTCCCGCCAGTCCGCCGCCTGTTCGTGCGCCGCCGGCCGCACCGCCGCCGCCTCGCCCGCGTCCTCGGCCCAGCCGTACGGGTACGGGCTGCCCAGGGCCACCGCCGTCGCGGCGAGGTAGCGGGCCATCGCCGCGTCGTCCGGTACGGCCAGGGTCTCGACCTCGCCCCGGTCGACCGTGATGCCGATCTCCCAGCCCCCCTGTGCCGTGCGCTGCGCGCCCCAGCCGCGCGCCCAGTGCACGTGCTCCGCCGTGACCTCGCCCCCGGGCCCGGGATCCAGCCCCGCATCACGCAGCGCGGGGACCACGGCGGCCGGGGACGGCCAGGGGATGGGCAGCCCGGCGCTCACCGCCACGCCGAGCACGGTGCGGCACGGGTAGGGCGTGCGGCAGCACGCGCAGCGCGGCTGCTGCGCCTCGGAGCCGCCGCCTTCCGCCCGGGCGGGCTCGTGCAGCTGCACCACGGCGCCGAGCAGGTACTGGTGCCTGCCGACCGGTTGCCCGGCGTCCTTCAGGTCCCGCAGGAACAGCTGCAGCAGCCGGTGGAAGAGCCGGCCGCACTCGTGGCTGCCCAAGGGCGGCACCGGCACCCGGACCACGCTGTCACTCCCTCGCCCGTCACGACCCATGCGGGCGAGCCTAGGGCCTTCGCGCCGGTCACCCGGCCGGGCCCTGGACGCCGGCCGTGTCCGAACGCTCACGGACCGGATTCCGCGAGGTTCGAACCTCCGATCGTCCGGGTACATACCGAGTGTTCGACAGCTACCCGAGGGGGCGCCATGGCCACGCTGATCGCCTTGTTCGCGGGCCTCGCCGTCATCGTGACCGGCCTCGCCGTCCACCTGCACCGCAGACCCGACAACCGGACCGAGACCGTCGAAGGACTGCTTGCCGAGCAGGAGCGCACGGCCCGGCTGCGGGCCGCCCGCTCCTCCTACAGCTCGATCGCCATGCACAGCACCCACGGCCTGACCGTCGACGACCTGGAGAGGTACCGCAGGTAGGGTCCGGCCGGCTGCGCAGCAGCCCCGGTACTCCACCGGGCAGGACCTGAGGTCCGGCCGGCCGGAGCACCGGGGCGGCGGGGGAGCGGTGCCGTGTGCGCGGTCAGGCGTTCTGCGCCCCGTTGAAGACGTTGTAGGCGTCGTCACGGAAGTAGGCGCTCACCGCCCACCACTTGCCCTGCCAGCTGTTGCCCGTGACGAAGTCGCCGGTCTGCACGGCCGAACCGTCGTTCTGGTCGTAGTTGACGAAGAACGGTCCGCCGCTGGCACCTCCGCCCAGTCCGATGCAGTTGTCGATCCGCGCGGTGGACGGCTGTTCGGGGCCGGCCACCGGCTGGCCGCCGCACCAGAGCATGTGCTCCCGCTCGGCGGGAACCACTCCGGGGATGCCGATGATGTGCGCGTAGTTGTTGATGTCCCGGTTGAACCCGATACCGGTGGCCCCGACGACGTCCGCGATGTGCTGTCCGTTCAGCGTGTTCAGCACGATGAAGGCGATGTCGCCCTGCGGAGCGGGGGCGTCGACCCAGCCGGCCGCCCGCCAGCTCCACCAGCCGTGGGGGGCGTTCCCCGCGTCGTAGCCGGGAGCGAACGAGAAGTCGTGCCCGCCCTCCACGCAGTGCCGGGCCGTGGCGATGACGTCGCGGTTGGCGCTGGAGACGACATTGGCGGTGCACACGCCGTTCCCGGTGAGCAGCCGCCCGGTGGTGCCCCAGACGCTGGCCTTGCCGGCGGCCGTCGCACTGGCGGCGACCCTCGCGCCGGCCTTGGGGTTGGCGGTCGGTTCGGTCGCGTGGATCGTCAGCGGCCGGCCGCCGAGGGAGCTCTCCTGGTCGGGAGCCCAGCTCGTACTGGCGGCATGCGCCGGGTTGATCAGGACGTGGCTCTTGGCGCCGACCCGCTCGATCGGCCCGGTGCCGGCGGCCGGTGCGGCGGACGAGACCGGCACGGCCAGGCCGAGGGCCGCCACCGATGCCACCAGTGCTGTGAGGAGACCGCGCATGCGCATGGGTGTCCTTTCTTGACTGCGGGATGTCGGGATGTGCTGTCCCGTCAGCTTGGAAGTGGCACGTCAACAATTGGTCAACAACGTGCCAACGACTGCACCGGCGACCACGGCCGGCCCGGGCCGGTGACCGGCGTACCGGAAGGTCCCCACGGTATTTCCGTTCGGCTGACGCGAGTTGGCAAATTCGGCATACTAACCGTCCATGAGAGTGGCTCTGTTGACCGCCGGTTCGCGTGGTGACGCGGCTCCCTACACCGGCCTGGGGCACGCGCTGGAACGGGCCGGGCACCGGGTCACCCTGGTCACCCACGCCCGTTTCGCCTCCCTCGCCGAGGACGCGGGCATCGGCTTCCATCCGCTGCCGGTGGATCCGCGGGCGGAGCTGGAGACCGAGCGGGGGCGTGCGCTGCGGCGCAGCGCCAACGACGTGGAGCAGCGGGCCCGGGCCTTCCTGCTCGCCCGGCAGGGCGCGCGGCAGATGGCGGAGGGCCTGCTGGCGGCCGCCCAGGAGGCCGATGTGCTGCTCGTGTCGAGCTCGTTGCAGTTGCCGGGTCACACCCTCGCCGAGGGGCTCGGGCTGCCCGGCATGGGCGTCTACCTCCAGCCTCTCCACGCCACCGGTGAGTTCGCTCCGAGCGTCATGAGCACCCGGTCCTTGGGGCCGGTCGGCAACCGGATCGCCGCGCGGGCCGTGAACGCCGCCGTGGACGCCGTCTACTCCGAGACCGCCCGCACGTTGCGGGCCCGCCTCGGCCTGCCGCCCCGCAGTACCCGCGCCGCCCGCCACGCCCGTGAACGGCAGCGCTGGTCCGTCCGGCACGGCTTCAGCCCGCTCGTCGTCCCCCGGCCCCGCGACTGGCGCCCGGAGCTGACCGTCGACGGCTACTGGTGGCAGTACGACCCGCCGGGCGCCGGACTGCCCCAGCGCGTCCGGGACTTCCTGGCGGCCGGCCCGCCGCCGGTCTTCGTCGGGCTGGGCAGCATCCCGGTGCGCGACCCGGCGCGGCTGGGCGCGACGGTGGTGCGGGCCCTGCGCGCGGCCGGGCTGCGCGGGGTGGTCCAGCGCGGCTGGAGCGGTCTGGAGGCCGACGGCGACGACATGCTCACCGTCGACGACCTCCCGCACGCCGTGCTCTTCCCGCAGACCGCCGCCGTGGTGCACCACGGCGGAGCGGGCACCACGGCGGCGGCCCTGCGCGCGGGGGTGCCCGCGGTCCCGCTTCCCCTCCAGCTCGACACCGGTTTCTGGGCCGCCCGCCTGGCCGCCCTGGGCGTCGCGCCCCGGGCCGTACCGCTGCGCGGCCTCACCGCGCCGGCGCTGACCGCCGCGCTGCTGAGCGTCACCACCGACCCGTCCTACCGGGAGCGGGCCCGTGCCCTGGGCGCCCGCATCCGGGCGGAGGACGGGACGGCCCCGGTCGTCGCCGCCGTGGACCGGCTGGCCAACGCCTGAGGCCGGCGACGCCACCGCCACCGCGGACCCGTCCGAGGGAACGCGGACCGCGGCGCCGACACGCCGTCCGGCGACGCCCGGAGGCCGCCACCCCGCAGGGTGGCGGCCTCCAGTGCCTTCTCGGGGCCGCCGTAGCGTAGCGCGTGCCTCGGACAACGGCCCCGGCGAGGCTCGGCCGGGAAGGGGGTCAGGCGGTGGCCTTGCCCGCAGTGACCAGGGCGGCGAGTGCGGTCCGCTGGACGTACACCAGCAGGCCGACGGTGACGCCGGCCATCACCAGGGCCATCAGGACGTGGCCGAGTGCCGAGACGAGGGCGAAGCCGAGGGCGCCGAGCAGGACGTGGGTGCCGATCCGCAGCCCCACGAGGGCGAAGGCGACCTTGCGCGTGCCCTTGCCGCGCCACAGCAGCTTGGCGAGCTTCAGCCGCTTGCGCAGCAGGGTGAGCGAGACGGTGATGTTGGCCGCGACGAGGACGACCAGGGCGGGCCAGGCGGCCGGGAAGGCGCGCAGCAGGTCGAAGGCGCCGGCCAGGACGCCCTCAAAGCCGAAGAACCAGGCGGGCAGCCGCATTTCGCCGACCGAGGGCAGCACTTCACCAGCCGTGCCGGCCGTGCCGGTCGCGCCGGTGGCGTCGTGGCCGGCGTCGAGGCCGGCGGCTGGTTGGGATGCGGTCGCGTCGGTGCCGGTGCTCGCCATCCCTGATCTTGCAGGGTATCCCCGGCTTCAGCCGGGGAGGGATGCATCCTTGGCCCGGAGCCGCGAAGCGGCGGAGAACGCTGCGTTGTCAGTGGGGTGCACTAGCTTGACCACATCGACCGAAAGGGGGTGGGCTGGATGATCCGTGCGTACAAGTTCCTCATGCGGCCCACCGTGGGCCAGGCG
>NZ_JBHWGV010000181.1:0-9474 GCF_042732955.1 Kitasatospora sp. NPDC059747
CCCGGCGCTGTCACTACCAACGCCGGCTGCACACGATCGAGGGGCGGTCCAATGAAGACCGCCCCTGATCGAGCAGCAGCCCGCTACACTCCACCGCGCAGCCCTCTGAACAGGCAAAACGTCGAAGTCCTGCTGGAGTACTAGTTCGTCGAGTGGGTGCAAGGTCTTGGGCCTGGCCGGGTGACTGCCACCCCGGGGCTCGGCCGACCTGCTCAGTTCACCGCGCTCGGCGGCGGCGTCCTTCCCTCAACAGGCTGCCCGAGCCTTGCAGTTGCTGGCACCGCCCTTCCCGCGCCGTCCGCGCTGCACCGCCGTTGCGAGGAGGCTTCTACCTCCTGTCCCCGGCCGTACCAAATCCCGGAATCCGCGGACTGTTCTCCCCGCAGCCGCACCAACCGAGGGGGCTGTCATGCCTGCGCATGCCCCGGCCCGGCGCGCCCGCGCGCCGCCGGCCGCACGACCAAAGGACCTCTTCCTTGAGCACCACCACCGCCTCCGGCCCAGCCCAGGACAGCAGCAGCTACCGCGCTGTCCTGGGCTCGCCGCACGTCGCCCGGCTGCTGGGCGGCACCCTGATCGGACGCCTGCCCACCGGGATGGCGCCGATCGCGATCCTGCTGCTGGTCCGCGCCGAGCACGGCCCGCTTGCCCTGGCCGGGTTGTTCGGCGCCCTCTACGGCCTGGCCGCCGCCGTCGGGCAGCCGGTGCTCGGGCGCTTGGTCGACCGCCACGGCCAGACCCGCATCCTCGTCCCCGCCACGATCGCGGCCAGTGCGGCGTTCCTGCTGCTGCCGTGCACCGGACCGGCCCGCCACCCGGTGCTCGCCGCGCTCGCCGTGGTCGTCGCCGGGCTGAGCACGCCGCCGCTGGAGGCGGGGCTTCGGGCGCTGTGGCCGGTGCTGCTGCCGGATCAGGACCGGCAGCGTGCCGCGCTCGCGCTGGACAGCAGCACGCAGGGCCTGGTGTTCGTCGCCGGTCCCCTGGTGGCCGCCGGCTTCGCGGCCGGTGCCGGTGCTCCCGCGGCCCTGGTGGCGACCGCGGCGCTCGGGCTGCTGGGCACCGGCCTGGTCGTGACCGCCGAGCCTTCCCGCACCTGGGTGCCGACCACGCCGGGCGGGCGGGTGCACTGGATGGGGCCGCTGCGGGTGCCGGGCCTTCGGGTGCTGTTCGCTGCGCTGATCGGCACCGGCGTCGCTCTGGGTGCGGTCAACGTCCTGGCGCTGTCCGCCGCCGAGCGCCACCATGCCGGGTGGCTGGCCGGAGTGATGCCCGCGGCACTGTCCCTGGGCAGCATGCTCGGCGGCCTCGCCTACGGCCGCCACGCCTGGCCCGGCGCCCCCTCCCGGCACCTGGTAGCCGCCTCGATCGGCTTCGCCGCCGGGTGGCTGCCGCTGCTGCCCGACCCCGCACCCGCCGTCGCCGTGCTCGGCGCGGTCCTGCCCGGCACCTTCCTCGCACCGCTGCTGACCGCCTCCTTCCTCACCGTCGACCGCCTCGCCCCCGAAGGCGAGAACACGGAGGCGTTCGCCTGGCTGATCGCCTGCATCGGCGTCGGCCAAGCCGTAGGCACCGCCCTCGCCTCCCTCGCCACCGCCCCGCTGCTCGTCGCCGCCGTCCCGCTCGCCGGGGCCGGCGCCGCGCTCTGGCTGCTGCACCGCTTCAACGACCGCCTCTCCGCCTGACCACCCAGCTCACCCCGAAGGACACCCCCGTGAACACCGTCTTCGCCGCCGCAACTCCCGCCACCCGCATGCACGTTGTCTGGGACTGGAACGGCACGGTCAAGGACGACCTCGACGACCACGTCTACGCACTGAACGCCACCCTGCCCGCCCTCGGCGGCGCCCCAGTGGACCGGGAGACCTACCGGGCCAAGCACACCGTGCCGATCCCGGCCTTCTACGCCCGCCTGCTCGGCCGCGAGATCACCGAACAGGAGTGGATCACCAGCGACAACACCTTCCTCACCCACCTGCGCGCCCAGCCGGTGCGCGTGCGCGAGGGCGCCGTCGAGCTGATGACCGCGCTGCGCGAGGCCAGCCACACCCAGTCACTGCTGTCGCTGTGCCCGCACGACACGCTGCTGCGCGAGGTCGAGCAGGCCGGGATCGGGCACTTCCTCGAGCGGATCGACGGCCGCACCGGCCCCTCCGGCGGCACCAAGGCCGCCCCGCTGACCGCCCACCTCGCCGCGCTCGGCCTCGCCGACCAGGCCGAGCGGGTGCTGCTGGTCGGCGACGCCGTCGACGACACGGACGCCGCCCACGCCAACGGCGCGCTCGCCGTGCTGCACACCGGCGGTCTCCACCACCCCGCCAAACTCGCCGCCACCGGCCACCCGCTCACCGACACCCTCGCCGACGCCGTCGCCCTCGGCCTGCGCCTGGCCACGGCCCGGCGCGACTACTCCGTCTGCGTCTAGCGCGAGTTGGCGGCCGAGCCAAACCGCCGATCCCCCAGATCCTCTTCCTCACCCAAACCACAGGAGCCCTGCCCATGACCCGCTGCAGAAGACCACCGCCCCGGTCCCCCGTCCGTCCGACCCCCTGGAAGTGCCATGTCCGACCCGCAGCCGGGCGCCCCCGAGCCCAAGCCGATCCGCATCCCCGACGAAGACCTCGACGACCTCGTCAGCGCCCTCAACCGCACCATGGCCGAGGTCCGCCAGCACGGTGTCCTCCTGGACCGTCTCGGCTCCGAAGCCGACAACGACCCCGACCAGGCGCCCGGCAACGGGCAGCCGGGCCCCGCCGCCGAGGGCCAACTCGAAACAGCCCCGACGCTGTTCATCCTGGCGATGGGCGGCGCACAGTATGCCGCCGAACTGGCCGGGCTGGCCAACTGGGTCAACCACCTCCTGCTGCCCAGCTACGGCCGGGAGATCGGCTCCGCCCGCCCCTGGTGCTCGCGCTGGTACGAGCACCCCGAGGCCGTCGCCCGCCTGCACGGCCTGTGGCTCGCGTGGCAGCAGCTGACCGCAGCCGAGGCCGGCCACACCGGCCCGTCCACCTGGCACCGCGACCACCTGGACCACACCCTGCTCCAACTGCGATCGCCCGACGGCCCGTTCGCCGCCTGCACCACCAGCCCCTCCCGGCCCGCCCACCGCCTCCTGTCCACCCCCGACCAGCTGGGAGGCGCCGCATGAACACCCTTGACTTCCGCCTCGACGGCCTCAAGGCCGCCGACGAGTCCGCCGGCCACGCGTACAACCACCCCTGGGAGAAGGACTTCCAGCTCATCTCCCACCACGACGTGGGCGAGCGCAGCTTCATCATCGCCTTTGACAAGACGGCAACCTGGGACTACCCCAACAAGGCCAACATCGTCTCCTTCGACGTCGACCGCGACAGCAGCCGAGGCCTGTTCAGCATGCACCGGGACGGGCACGCCACCTTCGCGTTCGCGCAGAACTGGCTCGTCAACCGCGGCTGCCCACCGGACAAGCTCGCTCCGGTCCTCGAGGTGCCCCGCCCCGCCGACGAGCTGTCCGTCCGGGTCGAGGACCGCATCCGGCGCTCGGGCGAGAGCCTGGAGGTCGGCGATTACCAGGTGATCGACGGGTCCGACGTCGAGGGCTGGAGCACCGCCGTCGACAGCCAGGCCCGGGAGCTTCCTGTCCGCGTGTTCCTGGAGACGCTTCAGCCCGACCAGTTCACCTACACGGTGCGCGAGGGGGCCTTCGCCGACCACACCGCCGCCGACGACTGGCTGGAGCACCGCTCGACCCCGCTGCCCGAGCCGCCCGAGTACCGCCGCGACGCCGACGCCCTACGCACCAGCGCCGCACTCGCCCGCAGCACCACCACCCCGGCCGTCACCGCCGCCGACGTCCTGGCCGCCGCGCCAGCAGCCGCCGCCGTCGCACGGACCGATCAGGGGCGGTCGCTGTGAGCCGCGCCAAGTACGCCTTCGCCGCCCACCCGGACGCCATCGCCGACCTGCGCCAACTGCCCGACGCCGTCCGTGACCAGGCCCTTCTGCACCTCCAGGACCTCGTGCACGGCGAGCGCGTCGCCAAGCGCCTCGATGGACGGCTGGAGGGCTGCCACAAGATCTACCTCGGCGTCGGCGAGAACTGGGCTTCGCATCGTCTGGTCGTCCAGTTCCGTAACGCCCCGCCCGCCTCCAAGCACCCGCGCGAGGTCTACCTCGTCGCCGCCGGACCCCGGCTCCACTACGAGGTCTACCGCTCCGCGCAGACCCGGCTGGGCCGCACCGCCGTCAGCGTTCCGTCCGGCGGCGGCCCGGCCGAGGAGGCCCGCGTCCGCACCGCCCGAGCCCGCTCCGCGCGCCCCGAGCCCGGCGCCGCCACCGGCCCGGCCTACACCTCCGCCTCCCCCGGCTACGCCACCACCGCTGCCCGAAAGGCCCGCTGATGACCAGCGCCCCCACCCACGCGGACCTCGCCACCTGGCTTATCGAGGCGGCCGAGGCCGTCTCCGGCCTCGTGACCGCCGAGCACCCCACCCCGCCTTCGCGCTCCTGCCTCCAGCCCGTCCTCGGCCCTCTGGCCGCCGGGCCGGACACCGTCACCGATCTAGCCCTCCGGCTGGACGAGTTGCTGGACGAGCAGTACCCGGCCAACCCCGCGGTCCTGTTCACCGTCGCCTCCTACGCCTCCGCCGTGGGCTGGCTGAGCGAGTCCCTGGCCGAACTCACCCAGGTCATCGACCTGCTGTGCACCCGCGCCGGCCTCCCCGCCGGCGACAACGTGGCCAGCGCCCCGGGCGAGGTGGCGGGCTTCGACCTCGCGGCCTACTCGGCGCCGGACCGGGAGGCGATCGTCGCCCTGGCCGACGAGGCCGGCCTTCCGCCCGGCCTGTATCTCCACGTTCTCGGCGGGGCCCTGGTCGCCGGCGGCCTCTTCGCGGAGGAGTGCTCGGAGATCGCGGGCGGCCTGGCCGAGGACGCCCGCGCACTCATGGACGAGTCGGTCAGCGCCGTCCCGCTCGGCGGGGAAGGCCCGGGTAGCCTGCCCACTCTGGTCCGCTCCCTCCTCGCCCGGATGGAGACCGCCGGGTGAACCCCCACGATCCGCTGACGAACCCCGCCGCCCACCTGGTCTTCGACCAGCTCGGCGTCGGGAACCCCTGGGAGCTGTACGCCCGCCACCCCGGCGAAAGCCCTCTCACACGCCGCGCGTTCATGGTGGCGTCCTGCGCCCGCGAGGTGGACCGGCTCCACCAGGACCTCACCGCCAGGGCCCGGCAGGTGATCGAACGCCTGGAGCCGATCGCCCGGGGCGACCACGCGTCGATGCGCGGGGTCAACGGCGTCATGCAGTCCGCCGGTCTTCAGGTCGAGCTGCTCGCGGCCCGGCGGGGCGCCGCCTTCGCGCAACTGTCCGATGTGGTCAGTGCCTACGAGCGGTGCACCGAGGCCGGTCTATCGGCAGCGGAGAGTCCGCTTGTCCTCAAGCACGCGGCGGCCACCGCCGCCCCGGCGCCGGCCGCCGAGCCCGATCTTCCCGACACCCCGTCCAAGTACGACCCCCGGACCCAGGAATTCGAGGCCCTCGCGGCGATCGACCGCGGCGAGCTGTGGCTGCGCCAAGACGCCCTGTACCACTTCGCGTTCCTCTCCGACGGCAGTGGCCAGCGTCCGTCGGTCTGGGCCCACACCGTCGAGGCGCCGATGACCGAGGACCTCGTCGCCGCCGACACCAGCACCTCACCCTACCGGCCCGGCCACCTGCTCTCGCTGACACCCGCCGGCAAAACCCTCCTCGACGCCTCCCGCACCGCAGACCAGCGCGTCGCCGCTGCCCTGGCCCGCACCCCCTCCGGCCCCGTCACCACGCCGGCGACCGGGCCCGTACCCGTCCTGCCTTTGGCGGCCGCCTCGCCGCCCCGCTCCCGCTGATCAGGAACCACCATGCCTTCCAGCCCCGAGTTCACCCGCACCGACCCGCAGCGTGTCGAGACGGCCCTTCGCTGGCTCGCGCCGAAGTGGACCACTGCCTTCGTCATCACAATGGCGCGAGAAGGCGGGCCGATGCGGGTCCACGAGCTCAACCGGCACTACCCGTCGCTCGCGCAGGCCAGCGTCAGCAACCGCCTGACCGCCATGGCCGAAGCCGGGCTGGCCCGCCGTGACGCCTACTCCCTGCCGTACCAGCTCACCCAGCGCTCGCTCACCCTCGGCCCGGCCTACCGGGAACTCACCGAGTGGTCGCGCACGCACATCAACCCGGCCCCCATGGACCGGGCCGAGCGGATCGAAGACGCCCTGCAGCGCATCCACCACCTGGACACGACCGCCATCGTCAGCCATCTCGGCGAACACGGCTCCGCCCGCTACGTCCAGCTCTGCGACGCGATCGGCCTGGACAGCAGCCAGCTCGGCTTCCGGCTCGGCCGCCTCCAGGCCAACGGCCTGGTCACCCGCACCGGCGAACACCACGGCGCCCCGTACACGCTCACCGACGCCGGCCGGGCGCTCGGCCCCGTCTACGCCGCTGTCGAACGCTGGGACCTGCGCCACGACTCCGCCCAGCCGGCGCCCGTGCCCACCGCGGCGCGCACCCACGCTGGCGCGCTCACCGGCCCGGATTCCGCCCGGACCGCGGCGGCGCTGCGCCGAAGCCCGGTCCCCGCCGCCTACTTCAGCCACGCCCCGCAGCCGCAGGTGCCCGCTTCCGCCACGGCCACCTCCTCACAGGCCCGAGGAAGGTGACCGCCATGACCGCCCCGGACAGACCCGGCCGCACCCGCCCCTGCGGGCCCGTGCGCCGTCAGGTCGCCGCCGACGGCCCACGGGCCCGCTCCCCGTCACCAGGAGCAAACCCCCGTGTCCGCTTTTCCCCTTGTGTACGTGCGCCCGCTGTACCTCGCCAGCCCCGGCGACCCCTTCACCGTGACCTTCCCGCTGGACACCGCCCCCGGCTGGTCCAGGACCGAAACCCCAGACCTGCTCCGGTACACCAGCCCCTGCGGACGCGCCACCGTCACCCACGAACCGGCCGCCGGACAGGGATCGTGGACCGTCCGCGAGTACACGACCCCCGGCGGCGAGCTGCTCTGGGCGGCCCGGTTCGGCCCCGGCACCCCGGCCGAGATCACTGCGGCGTTCATCACCCCGCTCATCGACGGCCTGCGCAGTAACCACCGCGACTACCTCGAAGGCGGTCCGCGGTACCGGCCGGGCAGCCCGGCCTCCCTGCTGGCCGAGCGCGGCTGGTGGCCGACCCCGAACAGCCCGACGGGCTTCCACGACCAGATCGCCCCGGACGGCCGGGCCTACTACCGCCACCGGCTGGGCCACCAGCCGGCGGAGGCCGAGCTGGACGGTCAGGTCCCGGCGTCCTGGAGCATGATCGCCGGAAGTCCCCACCGCCCGGTCTGGCAGGCGGACTTCACCATCGGCGTCCCCTTCTACCTCCTCAGCAGCGCCGCCATGGCCCTCGCCGTGCACCCGGCCAAGCGGCTGCGGACGGAGATCCCGCCCGCGAACCGCGCCCACATGTCCACCGCACGCGCGACACCAGTGGACTTCTCCCTGCTCTCCGGACCACCGCCCGTGCCCGCCGCCGCCCCGAACCCGCCCGGGGCCGCCGGCCCGCGCGCCGCTGACGAAGGAGAGCCTCCCCCATGCTGGCCTACCCCTGGCTCGAACGCCCCCGCGAGTACCGGGTCTCGCCCCGCTACCTCGCCGGCCCCACCCACACCGGCGACCCCGGACTCCAGCCGCTGATCGACGCGGGCTGGAACTTCAGCCGCGACGACCTCGGCAACGTCTTCGTCACCACCCCGGACCACACCGTCCGCTGCGGCTACCTGCCCGAGGGCGACCGCGGCCCGCTCTGGGTGATCAGCGCGCACGCCCACGCCTTCGCCCCGCCCGCCTGGCTCATCACTCTCGACCTCGAAGCCCCGCCGGAGATCGTCGGCGACTTCACCACCGCCCTGGCCGCCGCCCACGCCACGGCCCCGGAGACCGTCGTCGCCGGGGACACCAGGATCGGGAACGACGTCACCAACCAACTCCTCCGCGAGGGTTGGCGCATCGACCCCCAGCCCTCGGCCACCGCCCTGCGAACACCCGACCAGCTCGTCACCCTGCACCGGCGACGCGGCCACCTGAACCACGAGGCCGAGATGGCCGGTGACGGCGAGCGCTGGCTGTTCGAGGTCGGGCCGCCCGACCACCGCTGGTACGCGGCCGCCTCCTCGGGCATCCCCGCCGAGCTGCTCGGCACGCTGACCACGGCGATCGGCAATCCCGGAGCCGTCGAGCGCTACATCCGGCCCTCACACCTCGACCGCCTCCCCCGGCAGGCCATCGCGGTGCCGGCGGCGCCGACTCCACTGGAGGTCTCCCGCGTCCAGGCCGCCCTCGCCCACTCGGCCACCCCGCCCCGGGCCACCGCCTCCACGCTCGCCTACACCACCGCCACCCGCCCGCCGACCGCCCCACAGCGCGCGCTCGCCGGCCGATCCCGCTGACCCGCCACGAGGACCTATGCCCAAGTACCCGGAGAGGCCGCGCGAGTTCCGGATCGTGCCCTGGCCAACCGCCCTCTTCAACGCAGCCATCACCGCCCGCACCCCACGGCGCGAGCGCGCCATAACAACTCCCTGAGGGAGCCTCCAGTGGGCACGCCCCTGCTCGGCCTGCCCCTCACCCCCGCTGAGGCAACCACCCTCCGGTACCTCACCGAGGGCTACTCCATCGCCGACATCGCCCACCGTGAGGGCATCTGCGCCGCCACCGTCCACTCCCGCGCGGCCCGGGCCCGCCGGAAGTTGGGCGCCATCAGCAACGACCACGCCGTCCAGCTCTACGCCGAGCAGCAGGCCACCCAGGCCCAACCTCCGCCCGCTCCCGCTGCTCAAACCCCCTCGGAGAACACCATGTCCGACCCGACCGCCCTCGGCCACGCGGACGCGATGATCGAGAAGGCCTGGGGCCACCCCATCGCCGAACTGGGGAAGGCTTCGGTCCGGCACCCCGTCGAGGACCCGCTGCTGCGCGCGGCGACGCACACCCGATCTCACCTCGTTGTCGTGTCCAAATCGGTTGCCGTACACCAGGACCGCCTGCACGCCCTCACGCGGCCGGGCCACGTCCCCGCCTTCTACGGCCCCGACCGGATCACCCAGTCCGCGAGCGCACTGCAGACCGCCTACGCCGAGAGCAACACCGCCTTGCAGGCCATCAGCCACGTGATCGCCGCGCGCGAATACACCCTCACGGACCAGGCCGACACGGCCGTCGAACGCGTCCAGGCCGCCACGGCGCGTTCCACGCGGGCCCTCGGCCTCTGGGCCTGCCGGCTGATCAGCCCGTTCCGCCGCCGGCCACCGGCCGGAGCAGCCCGCTACCGAACCTGCTGTAAACAGTGGTCAGTTCTCGTCCCGGGGGGGGGGGGGGCGGGGGGGCGGGGCCCCCCCCCCCGCCCCGGGCCCCCCCGGCACCCCCCCCCCCCCGCCCGGCGCCCAAACCGGGCCGCAATAAGCGCGCCAGAGAGCC
>NZ_JBHWGV010000181.1:9484-13078 GCF_042732955.1 Kitasatospora sp. NPDC059747
CCCCACCACAACCTGTATAAAATCTGGTTTCTTCTCGGGCGGGGGGGGGGGGGGGGGGGGCGCCCCCCCCCCCCCCCCCGGGCCAGTTCCGCCACGGTCAGCTCCACCCGCTGCCCGTCCGCCAATCGGTCCTCGATCACGGCTCCCTGCCGCACGCCGGCGGTCTTCGTACGCACCGCCCACTGGCCGTCGGCGACCATCGCGATGTCGCCCATCGTCCACGGCCGCCCCGCTGCCCGGACCTTGCGCTCCAGCGCACCCAAATCTCTGCTCGGCACCACGTCTTCATCCCCCGTCCGATTTTGCACGGCTCCTTGCCGCAACCTTGCTACAGCACAAGAAGACGCCGATCCATTCCCCGCGGTTCGCCCACGGCAGACTGCCGCGCCCCGGAAACGACTACGAACCTCGGCACCCTGCATGCCAAAGTTCTGGTGTCGGAAACAACCGCAGGTCAGCGAAGGGATCGACATCACAAGCACCCACGACATCGACCTTCACCCGGTCCTCGTCACCGCCATCACAGAGCACCACGCCGCCCGCGACATCCTCACGAACCCCAGCCTGCACATCGTCCGCGCCAACCAGGTCCGCGACGGCGACTTGATCGTCTCCGGCTTCCAGCCCGCCACCCCCGGCCGCCTGCACGCCACCGACTACTTCGCCTCCGGCCCCTACCCAGCCAGCCCCGGGCCCTACGACCCGAAGTGCGGCTGCGGCGTCTGCGGCCTTCCCGAAGTCCAGGGCCCGCACGGCACCGTCGTCCTCACCCGGGACTACCCCTGGGAGACCTGCGACCCGTGGCCCGCCGACGAGCTCCTCCTCGTCCTGCCCCGCGAAAGCCGACCGCATAGCACCCTGCCCGCCCACACCCGTACCGGCTGAACCGCGCACAACCCGAGAAGACCTCTATGGCGGCTCACCGCTTGCTGCTGGCCCACCTTCACGACGACTGCAGCCCCTGTCCGCCCGAGCACCAGCACTCCTCCTCTAGCGAGCCGCTCGCCCCCAACTGCCCCGGCCGTACCCGCGTGCAGGCCGCCTGCACCTGCGGCTGGGACATCGCGGACGGCGCCGAGAACGTCGTCGCCCAGTCCGGCAAGACCCACCTCACGACGCACCGGACCAAGAGCGGTGCGGCCGTGCCGCGCAACCTGCTACGCCTCGACCTCTGTGACCGCCCGCATCCTCGGCCGCCCCACGCCCACCACCTCCCGGAGACCGGACATGCCCCAGTATCTGACCGTCGCCCACTTGATCGCCCAGCTCCAGAACCTGGACCCGAGCCTGCGGGTCCGCATCGCCGTGAACCCGGACTTCCCCTTCTCTCACCTGCTCGCCTCGAACGTCGTCGTCCACGACGGCCTCGCCTACCTGGCAGAGGACGGCCAGGAGGGCTACCTACCGCACCCCGTCCGCGACGAACTCGCCTGGTCCTGAACCGCCCCGACCGGAGGAACCCGCATCCCGAACACCCACCGCGTCAGCCACCCGCAGCCGCTCGACAGGTTCGCCCTACACCCCATGCCGCCATGGGCCAGCGGAGCGCTCGTCCGCCGCATCCCCACCGCCCCCGAGCGCTCGATCGAGGTCCTCTGGATCCCGACCACCGTGCTCAGACTCCCCTTCGGCCGCATCCTGCTGCGGTGGGAGCCCGCCCCCGGCTCCGGCTGGGACGTCACCGCCCGCCTCGGCCTCGCCACCGCCGACGTCCACCTCGCCACCTGGCCTGCCGCCCCCGACGACTGGCCCCGCCTGGTGCGCCCCACCCTCCAGGAGGTCACCGGCCTGTGCTCCGCCCTCGCCGTAGCCACCGCAGCCCTCGAACTCGCCAACCGGCTCGCCGACTCCTGACCACCACCGCACAAGGCCGCCCCGCGCCGTCCAGCCGGGGCGGCCTCGCCGTACGCCCACCCGCCCGGCGCCGCGTACGCCCGTCACCTAAGCACGGAAGAAGGACAGCACATGGCCGACGACCAGCAGCGCTGGGGCTACGCCGAGGTCGACGCGTACCTGGGCATCAGCGTCGGCGCTGCCTGGAGCCGCACGAGCCGAGGCACTCTGCCCGCCCCGGACGACGAGAGCATCCCGGACCGCCCACGCTGGAGGCCCGCGACCGTCCGGAACTTGAAACCTCTGGGCCAGGGTTACTGGAGCGACCTGCTCGCTAACAGGCCGGCCCCCAGCGAGGCAACCGTCTGAACGGCTTCACCGGCACCGTGGACAGCCTCAAGCTGTTTGGTCAGCCGCCGCCCGATCATCCGTCCCGAGGCGGTGGCCGAACGGCGAGGACCGTCACCGACACCAGTGACGGTTCGTTCTGCTTCCCGGGTACCTCAGTGGAGAGCAACTGTCCTACCCGTCGTCGTCAGTAGCGGTCACCGTTCGAGGGTGTCGTCTCCGCAGGCGCTAGGTCAGGAGGCACGTCGATGCCCTGGACTCGGAAGTAGCGCGTCGGGCGCGGGGGGCCGATCTTCGATGCTCTCCTCGGTGTCCCACCACTCAGCGACGATCCGTAGCGCGGTGGCGTCGGAGGTTCGGGCACGCTCGTAGGACCACAGCTCGCACCGCTCTTTGGTCTTACCGAGAGGGTGGTGCGAGCGCAGCGCACAGGCGATGACGCCTGAGTTCGCCGGGTATCCGGCCAGTTCGTCGGGCGCTGGCGCCCCGGTGGGCCCATACGGATTTTCCGCCAGGATGCCCACGACCCAGTCTTCGTTGTCCCATCGCTGGTCGGCGGGCTCCACGATGTACCCCAGTACCTTGAGGGGGACGCTGCCGGCGACGCGCTGTCGCGTGACGGCTCGCTCGACCAAGGGCCGGAAGTATCCACGGCTGGGCACATCGAACCGCCGGTAGAGCTGCTGTAGCGAACCAGGGTCCAGGGGCATCCCGACCAACTGGAACGACACGTTGCAGCGCGACACGCGGCGGGTGCGCTCCGCGGAGACATTGCCGGACATCGTGAAGAACCCGCCGTCGCAGGCTTCGAAGTAGACGAACTCCTCGCTGTGGTGCGGGTCTTCGAGTTCGTCCGTCCGTTCCTTCCAGTCCGTAAGCGCGTCTGTGAAGGAGCGGGCTCCGGTGCCGTGCCAGTTGCGGCGGTGCTGCTGGATGCTCCAGTGGCCTTTCCGCCCGATCCACCCGAGCTCGTCGAGCGACTGCAAGAGACGGAGCAGCTCTCTTTGGTCCCAGGCACCGACCGGCATGTCCAGGGAAACGCCGCTCCCGGCGGCCGGAACCCAGTCGACATCAGGCAGGTCGAGACAGAACACGGTGGAGTCGAAACTCCCCTCTCCGTGGAACCATGGCACGTTCTCACCAGTGGTGGTGACCAATCTGTAGGGGCTCTCCGGCAGTGGCCGCAGCTTCTTGCGCGAGCGCCTGGCAGCCTGCTCGGCTTGGGATTCCTTCTCGCCGTAGTGAACGCTGCCGTGGACCACCAGTTGATCGTGCTTGAGCCGGAGCATCCGCTCCAGCTCGTGCGGCTCCCTCAATGCCAGGGCTTCGGCGTAGTTATAGGACGTCCGGTTCATGACGATCTGCCGGGTTGAGGTGTCCCTCGGAGCGAGCCAGGCACAGCTTCCAAGATCA
>NZ_JBHWGV010000182.1:0-6630 GCF_042732955.1 Kitasatospora sp. NPDC059747
TGCCCCCGCCCTCAAACCCCCCGAAACCCTCCCCCCCCCCCCCCGTTCACCCCCCCCCCCCCCCCCCCCGGGCCCCCCCCCCCCCCCGGGCCCGGGGCGGACGCATGTCCCCGAGCGGTGACCACACGCCCCGCGGGGGTCCCGCTACAGAGCGGCCGTCAGCTCCCGGCGCCGCCGTGCTGACGCGCCCGGTAGGTCGCGGCCTTGACGCGGTTCCCGCACGTCCGCATGGCGCACCACTCGCGCCGGTAGCCGCGCGAGCGGTCGAGGTAGACCTGGGTGCACTCGGGCCGGGCGCACTCGCGCAGCAGCGCCGCGTCGTCGCCGCCGAGGATCTCGACGGCCTCGCGGGCGAGCGCGGCCAGCCCCTGTGCCACGGACCCGGTCCTGGTGGCGCCCGAGGGGTGCAGGCGCAGCGTCACCGGCAGTCCCGCCGCGTGCCGGTTCACCTCGGCGATCGCCCGGGTCGGCATCGGCTGCCCGTCGAGCCGGGAGGCGACGAGCGCGTAGACCGCCTCGCGCAGGTCCACGGCGATGTCGAGGTCCGTGGCATCGGCGCCGGGCACGGTGTCGAACATCCCCGACTCGACGAACCAGGCGTCGAGTTGACCGGGCGTGGCCAGCTTCTCCACCGGCACCTCGTTGCGCCGCGCGCGGTAGGTGCCGACGAAGTCGAGGGGCAGGGTCCCACAGGGGAAGGCATGCATCACGTCACCATACTGACCAGTGACCGCTGGATGCGCAATGCCCGTGCCCCGGCCCCGGCCGTTGCCCCGGCCGCACCTTCATCACTGGCCAGACCGGTCACGACGTACGACGGCCCCTCGACACCGACCGTCAAGTGACCGATGTGACGCACGAAAGCGGAGCGGAAGAGTGACCCGCGCTCCGGACAGCCGCCTCCCCACCAGGGGACGCGTCCGCATCTCCCCGAGAGGAACCACATGATCGACAGGCGCAGTTTCACCAAGGCCGTCGGCCTCGGCGCCGGGGCGGCCGCCGCCTCGCTCACCGGTCTGCAGGGCATCGCCGGTGCGGCGCCCGCCTCCGGCCCGGCCCCCGTCGTGCCGGACGTCGTCCCCGGCACGCGCACCTCCTTCCCCGTCCTGAAGCAGGTCACCGCCGGCGTGCTCGACGTCGGCTACGCCGAACTCGGGCCCGCCGACGGGCCGGTGGTCCTGTTGCTGCACGGCTGGCCGTACGACATCCACAGCTACGTCGACGCGGCACCGCTCCTCGCCGACCTCGGCTACCGCGTGCTCGTCCCCTACCTCCGCGGCCACGGCACGACGCGCTTCCTGTCGTCCCGCACCCCCCGCAACGGCCAGCAGGCGGCCATCGCCCGCGACATCATCGCCTTCATGGACGCCCTCCGGATCGACCGCGCGGTCGTCGCCGGCTTCGACTGGGGCTCGCGCACCGGCGCCGTCATGGCGGCCCTGTGGCCCGAGCGGGTCAAGGCCCTGGTGCCGGTGAGCGGCTACCTCATCACCAACCGCGAGGCCCAGACGAAGCCGCTCGCGCCGGGCGCCGAGCGCACCTGGTGGTACCAGTTCTACTTCGCGACCGAGCGCGGCAAGGCCGCCATGCAGGACCGCACCCACCGGCGCGACCTGACCCGGTTCGTCTGGCAGACGGTCTCCCCGACGTGGCGCTTCGACGACGCCACCTTCGACCGCACCGCGGCCGCCTTCGACAACCCCGACTACGCGGCGATCGTCATCCACAACTACCGCTGGCGGCTGAGCATCGTCGAGGGCGAGCACCGCTACGACCACGACGAACACCTGCTGGCCCGCAGGCCCGCCATCGCCGTGCCGACCATCACCATGGACCCGGTCCTGGACCCGTTCACCGCCACCCCCGCCGACGGCTCCACGTACCGGGACATGTTCACCGGGCCCTACGAGCACCGCACCCTGACGGACGTGGGCCACAACCTCCCCCAGGAAGCCCCCACCCGCTTCGCCCAGGCCGTCGTCGACGTCGACCGGTTCTGACGACCGGGCACCACGCACCCCGGGCCCCCCCCCCGGGGGGGGGGGGGGGCCGGGGTGCGTCGCGCGGCGCCGGGGTCAGTCGCGGGTCGCCGGGGTGCAGCGGAAGCTGGTCGGGGCGGCCGGGTCGCCGTGGCCGTCGTAGCGGGAGACCTGCGGGTAGGGGCAGAGGTCGCGCTTCACCTGCCGGCCGGAGGCCGTCCCGAGGGTCGCCGGGAGCGTCCGCGGGGCCTTGCCCTGCTCGACCCAGGCGGTCAGGGCGCCGAGGTCGTCGGTGCGCCCGGTGAGGCCGCAGTGGGCCGTGCCGGGGGCGAGGAAGAGGCGGTAGAAGTCGTCGACCTCCTCCGGGCCGCCCATCTCCCGCTCGACCTGCTCGCGGTAGCGCACCGTGCCGTCGGCCGGGATGAACTCGTCCGCGAGCCCGTGCCAGGTGAGCAGCTTGCCGCCGGCGTCGCGGAAGGCGGAGAGGTCCGGGTCGGCCGTCCCGATGACATCGCCGTACTCGGCCACCGACTGCCGGAACAGCCGCGCCAGGTCGCCGGAGGTGAGGGACGCGACCTGGAAGGACGGGTCCTTCTTCAGCCACGTCCCCACCCACGCCGCCGGCACCGGGAACGGCGCGCCGACGCGGCTGCCCGCGGCGTCGACCGTGCTGCCCGCGAGGCCGCTCAGGTCGGCGCCGACCGGGACGCCCGGCCAGAGTTTGCGGCCCGACGGCGTGCGCGGCCCGTCCCAGATCCGCCGCACCACCTCGGCGTCCGCCTCGCTGATGGTCACCTGCTTGCCCTCGCACTCCACGGTGGTGCCGATGAGCCGCCGCGGGTTGAACCCGCACTCGTCGGGTTTGCCGACGAGCCCGTCCACCGCCCCGTCGAGCCCGTCGCACGCCCGGACGGCGGCGTCCGTGAACGCCTTGAACTCGCACGCGGTGGGGTAGGTCTTCGCCTCGTTCATCACCACCTGCGGCCACAGCGTGGCGACTTCGAACCGCGTCCAGTCGATGGCGGGCGCGTTGGCGAGGATCCCGTTGTAGTCCTCGGGATACTTCTGGGCCTCCGCGTAGCCCTGACGGCCGCCGGTGGAACAGCCGTTGAAGTACGCGTAGGAGGCGGCGCGCCCGTAATGGCCGGCGATGACGGCCTTGGCGACGACCGCCGCCTCGTGCTCGGACCGGGAAGCGAAGTTCTCCAGCAGCGCCTTGTCGACCTGCCCCGAGCCGTCGAGCGCCCACTTGGTGTCGACGTACGAGCCGACGCCGGCGTCGGTCGTGGCCGCGGCGTAGCCGCTCTTGACGACGGCCGCGAGGTTGGCGCCGTAGTCGCCGGCGGCGTAGGCGAGTCCGCCGACGGTCTGCAGGCGGCCGTTCCAGTTCTGTTGGGGCAGCCAGACCCGCACCTTGGCGTGGTCGCCCTGGCCGGGGTGGGTGAGCGTGACGGTGACGTCGCAGAAGGCCGGGACGTCGGGGATGTGCGCGTCGGACAGCGGGAACACCGCGGGCACGTCGACGGTGCCGGCGGCGTGGGCGACGGCGGTGACGCCCTCCACCCGGGTCCCTGGCGGGGCCTGCACGGCGGGGGCGACGCAGCTGTACGGGGTGCGGGTGTCCGCGATGGCGCTCGGCGCGTAGAGCGCGGCGGCGAGGGGCACGGCCGCCGCGAGGGCTGCCAGGAGTCGTCGGTTCATGGGTGTTCCCGTCCTTGGGTGTGAGCCATGGCCTCGTCAGGCCAAAAAAGTAACCGTTCTGAACGGTTATTATGCTGGCGGGTGTCCGACGCTCCGTCAAGACGCCCGGACCGCACCGCACCGTCCGAAATCCGGAGGCCGCCGCCACCCCGAACTGGTACGGTGACGAACGACGAACCCTCGTGACCGACGCGTGGAGCAGACATGGCAGGCGACGACGACATCTCCGGGTGAATCCCGGACCAGAAGGCCGTAGCGGGTGCGTGGCACCCAGCGCTTCGGCCCGATGCGTCGCGCCCAGCGCCCCTGTCCCCCTGTCTTTTCGGGCCGGACGTGCCTCCGCCCGCTCACTCCCAGGTCGCCTTCATGTCCTCTGCCTCGATCGTCTGCTCCCACCTGTCCTTCTCCTGGCCGGACGACACCCCCGTCTTCCGCGACCTCTCCTTCGCCGTCGGCACCGGCCGCACCGGCCTCGTCGCCCCCAACGGCTCGGGCAAGTCCACGCTGCTCAAGCTGGTCGCCGGGCAACTGCGGCCCGCCGGGGGCACGGTGGCGACGGCCGGCACGGTCGCGTACCTCCCCCAGGACCTGCCGCTGACGGCGGGCCTCACGGTCGCCGAGGTGCTCGGCGTCGCCGCCGTGATCCGCGCCATCGACGCGGTGGAGTCCGGCGACGTCGCCGAGGAGCACTTCACGGCCATCGGCGACGACTGGGACATCGAGGAGCGCAGCCTCGCCCAGCTCGACCGCCTCGGCCTCGCGGGCCTCCACCTGGACCGGCCGCTGGGCACGCTCAGCGGCGGCCAGGTCGTGCGACTCGGCCTCGCCGCCCAACTGCTGCGCCGTCCGGACGTGTTGCTGCTCGACGAACCGACGAACAACCTCGACCTCGGCGCCCGGCACCACCTCCACGACGCGCTGGACGACTTCTCCGGTTGCCTGCTGCTGGTCAGCCACGACCGCGCCCTGCTCGACCGGATGGACCGCATCGCCGAACTGGACTCACATGAACTCCGGCTGTACGGCGGCGATTTCACCGCCTACGAGGAAGCGGTGCAGGCCGAGCGCGAGGTCGCGGAGAAGAACGTCCGCAGCGCCGAGCAGGAGCTCAAGCGCGAGAAGCGCGAGCTGCAGCAGGCCCGCGAACGCGCCGAGCGCCGCGCCGGCAACGCGGCCCGCACCCTCAAGAGCGCCGGCCTGCCCCGCATCTTCGCCGGGAACATGAAGCGCGGCGCCCAGGAGTCCGCGGGCCGCTCCGGACAGGTGCACGCGGCCCGCGTCGACGAGGCCAAGTCCCGTCTGGACCAGGCGGAACGCGCCGTGCGCGACGACCAGCGCCTCACCCTGGACCTCACCGGCACCCGGGTGCCCGCCGGACGCGACCTCTTCATCGGCGAACACCTGCAAGTGCTGCGCGACGGCACGCCCTTGTTCGCCGGGGACGGCGTCGGCCTGAGCGTCCGGGGCCCGGAGCGGATCGCCCTCCTCGGCCCCAACGGAGCCGGGAAGACCACCCTGCTGCGCCTGCTCGCCGGGGACCTCGCCCCGGACGAGGGCCGGGTGAAGCGCGCCGACGGCCGCGTCGCCTACCTCTCCCAGCGCCTGGACCTCCTCGACCCGGACCTCACCGTCGCGCAGAACTTCGCCGCGGCCGCCCCGGAGCGGCCGGAGGCCGAGCGGATGAACCTCCTCGCCCGCTTCCTCTTCCGGGGCGCCCGGGCCCACCTGCCGGTGCGCGCGCTCTCCGGCGGCGAGCGTCTGCGCGCCACCCTGGCCTGCGTGTTGTGCGCCGAGCCCGCGCCGCACCTGCTGCTGCTCGACGAACCGACCAACAACCTCGACCTCATCAGCGTCGGGCAGCTCGAAGGCGCGCTCGACTCCTACCAGGGGGCGTTCCTCGTGGTGAGCCACGACGAGCGGTTCCTCGCCGGGATCGGGGTCGACCGCTGGCTGCGGCTGGCGGACGGGGTCCTGGAGGAGACGGGCCCTCCCGTGATCTGACGTTCCGTCAAGGAGCCCGGCGGCTGACACGTATGTTCTCCCGCGCGCTACCACGTGCGCGAACGTCACCTGACTGAAGGGTTATTTCACCTTCGACGCCGTGCGCGGGCCCTCGACACGGGTACCATGCGCAACAACGTCCACAGGCAGGAGTGACCGGTCGTGACCAGCCAATCAGCCGCCTCGCTCCGATCGCGGTACGCCGTACAGGCCGCGTCGGATCTCGCGGGGAACCGCCGCCGGCAGCAGGAGCTCGCCGACGAACTCACCAAGCTCCAGCAGGAGGAGGCGCTCCTCGTCGACATCATGTCGGTGGCCGAGCGCTACAGCGACGACACCGGGCCCGCTCCCGTCCAGGAGCAGGCCCAGGAGCCGACGCCCGCCCCGGAGCCGGCCCGCACCCAGGACGAGCCGGCCCCCGCCGACGCGTCCGCCGACACACCCACCGAGGCACCCGCCGAAGCGCCCGCCGCGAAGGCGCCGCGCCGCAAGAGGGCGCCGCGCACCCCGTCACCGCGGGCCGGCTCCACGGCCGCCCCCACGGTCAAGGCGGCCGCCAAGTCCCGCCGCGTCGCGAAGGTCCCGTCGCAGCGCCCGCTGCTGGGCGACGTCCTGACGCACCTGCTCGCCGGCCACGGCGAGCCCCGCACCGCCAAGGAACTGCGCGACGAGTTCCTGGTGGCGCACCCGGACCGCGAGCCCACCCCGCAGGTCGTGCGCAACGCCCTCGGCGCGCTCGTCGCGAAGGGCCGCATCGAGCGCCGCAAGGACCAGCGGTCGGTGATGTACAGCCTCGTCGAGGACGGCGGCACCCCGGCCGGCTGACCCCCTCGGGGAACACCAGCGGGGGGGGGGGGGGGGCGCCCCCCCCCCCCGGGGCGGCCGGCCCCCCCCCCCCCCCCCGGGCGCGCCCCCCCCCCCGCCCGGAGCGCCAGAACCCACCCCGCGA
>NZ_JBHWGV010000182.1:6640-13009 GCF_042732955.1 Kitasatospora sp. NPDC059747
GCCCCGGCGCGCGCCCGGCGGGGGGCGCCCCCGCGCCCCCCGCCGCGCGCGGCCCCCCCCCCCCCCCCCCCGCCGCCGTCCGGGGCGCGGGCCCGCCCCGGCTGTGCAGCGCATCGACCGCGCCGTCGCATGTTCTCGACCGCCTCCGGTGGCGGCCGACGGCCTACGACCAGTGGTGCTCGGTGACTTCGCCACCGCGGACGGCCAGGGTGGTGTCCGGAGTGTCCGCGGTGCGCCAGACCGTGTAGTCGCCCTCGGGCAGCGGTGAGATGACGGCGCAGTGGGTGGTGTGCCCGGCGAGGTGGCGCGGGCGGACGGCCGCGTGGGTGCGGGCGGTGTCGTCGCCGGTGGGGCTGACCTCGATCTCCAGGCCGTCCTCGGCCGGGCCGGTGTGGATGATCAGGGCGCCGAGGTGGCCGCCGATCTCCAGGACGACGCTGCCCTCGCGGGAAGGGGCGGGCAGTGGCGCGTGGGTGTGCTGCTGGGTCATGGGCTCGTTCTCCCTCGCCTGTCCGGGTGTGTGGGCCGCTACCGTGCCGCAGTGCGCCGGGGCGCCCGCACCGCGGCACGTGCCGGGTCAGCTGGACGGGTTGCTGTAGCCGTCGTAGGGCAGCCCCAGGTAGGGGAAGGCGGTGAGGTAGGGGTTCTTGACGTCGGCGGGGGTGAGACCGTCGGTGATCGCGCTGGTGGCCGCGTCGGGGGTGAAGGACGGGTCGACCAGCGGCAGGGTCAGGCCGGCCACGGCCCGCAGTTCGACGGTGACGACGTCGTCGAAGACGCGGCGACCGTTGGGGAAGCCGGCCGCGTCGCCGCCGACCAGACCGAGGATGTTGGGGCTGGTGGCCGGAGGGACGGCGACGTTCAGGCGCAGCATGTCGGCCTGGGTGTCACCGGTGTAGTTCTGGAAGCCGGGGACGACCCCACTGGGGATGCCGGTGAGCAGGATGGCGAGCAGGTCGGCGCGGGGCTTGGTGTAGGCGGCGAGACGGGGGAAGACGCCCGGGTACAGGACCGGGAGGAGCCTGGCCAGTTCGGGGGCGGCGACGTACTGGGCGAAGTTCTTGTCGTCGGCCGGCGGCTGGGAGTTCCAGAGGTCCTTCTTCCCCATGGGGACGATGACCTCGTTGAACAGCGGGTTGCCCAGCCGGGAGACCTGGACGAAGGGGCCGGACTCGGTGTCGTGCCCGGCGGGGTCGATGATGCGGGCCCGACGGCGGCTCGCGGTGGTCCAGACCCCGATGGTGGCGTGCGGGTCCATCACGTCGGCGGGCTTGCGTCCGCCCCGCGTCAGGTCGGTGATCGGGACCTGGAGGGCGATGCTGTGGACGTTGAGCGCCTTGGTCGTGTTCACGCCCGGGGCGGCCTGGGTGAACGCGGGCATGACGTGCAGCTGCTGGAAGGGGCGCAGCGTGCCGAGGTCGAAGATCGAGCCGAGGTCGACGTAGAAGCCCTCGGCGCGCTGGCCGGCGAAGACCGTGCGCCCGCCGTCGAGCCGGTGGGCGGCCGCCCCCGCGAGCGAGGCGTAGTCGGGGGTGGAGAGCGGACCGATGTTGCACGGCGGGCAGGTGAGGTTCTCGCCGAGGACGCGCCTGCGCTCGCCGGCCTCGACGCGGGTGACGGAGTAGGTCTGGCGGCGGTTCCAGTCCGGCGAGTCGAGCGAGGTGATCGGCCCGGTGTTGTAGAGGAAGGAGTCGGGGTTGCGGACCTCGACCTCGAAGCGGAACTCGTAGGTGACGTCGGGGCGGCCGTCGTTGTCGTTGTCGATGTGGATCGCGTAGAGGACGTCGTCGCCGAACTCGTAGAAGTTGGGCCCGCCGGCCGGTCCCTGGAGGGGGAGGTAGTTGGCGATCAGGGTGACGGTGTCGCAGTTGTCGGGGCTGACGAAGGCGTAGACGTCGGTGCTGTCGGCGACCGGGTCCTTGGAGATCTCGGGGGCTTCGCGGTGGGAGGACACAGGAACCTCGCTGCTGGTGGGTGTGCGGGCGGGGGGGAGATAGCCGGCCGGCCCTGCTGGGAGCGGTTGCCGGGGCCGGCCGGCGCCGAGGGGTCGGTCGGGCGAGGGGTCGGTCAGGCGAGGGGTCGGTCAGGCGAGGGCGCGGACGAGTGCCGCGGCCAACTGCGGGTCCTCGATGCGCTGGTGGCGTTCGCCCCGGTACACGTCGAGGTGTCCGGAGCGGAGGTCGCGCACGTGCACGATCATCGGCTCGTCGTGGTCGGGCACCGTCGCGCCGCTCGGCTGCCCGGCGGGTGCGGCGTCGGCGGCGGCGTCCGGGGCAGCGGTGGCCGAGCCGGCGCCGGTGACCAGGGTCGCGGCGAGGCCGGCCGCGCCGACGGCCGCGGCCTGGCGCATCAGGTGGCGGCGCGACAGGCCCTCGGGCGGCGTGTCGGCCGCGGGGGTTTCCAGGGACATGGATTCTCCTGCGAGTTGGTGTGGACGGAGAAGGAAGGGCCGCCGGCTCGGCCTGATCTGCCGCCCACCCCGGTCGGGGAACCGGTCTCGGCGACGCGCAGAGTAGGAATGGACGATGGAAGAGACGGCCATGGCCCCAGGCACTCCCGGGCGGTCACCGGGAAGTGAAGTGGTCCTGGAATGCCAGGGTCAAGGCGGCACGCGAGCGCACCCGACCGCTTCCCACCCGGGCGGAGCAGCCGCGCCGCAGACCGGCACCCAACGGCTCACCCGCCCGAGTGAAAAGGGCAGTTGAGCCCTCCCGGACCCATCCCGCAGCCGCCCGGGCACGAAGGACGGTGCGTGATGACGTTCCCGGCCGGTCGAGTACCTGCCCGCGCTTCCGATGGACCGGCGGACCGAACCCTGCGACGGCGCCGAGCCCGCCCCGGGCGTTGCCGGGTGCAGCTTCACGGGGCGATCCCTGCACCCCCTGCCACGGGAGCGTGAGAACCGGGGACGCCGTGGGCCCCGCAGGGCGCGGGACTTCGATGAGAAAGCTCTCATCAGCCCGTGGCACTGTGGACGCCCCGGCGGCGGCCGGAAGGGAGCGAGGAGAACCCGATGGCGGTCGGTGACGGCACCGGGACGGTGCTGGTGGTGGACGACGACGACACGATCCGCAGGTCGCTGGAACGCGGCCTGCGGCTCGGCGGGTTCACGGTGCGGACCGCGGACGGCGGACGGGCGGCGCTGCGCCTGGTGGCCACCGAACCGCCGGACGTGCTGGTCCTCGACGTCTCGATGCCCGACGTGGACGGCACCGAGGTCTGCCGCCGGCTGCGCGACCAGGGCGTCGACACGCCCGTGCTGATGCTCTCCGCGCTGGACGAGCTCGCCGACCGGGTGGCCGGCCTGCAGGCGGGCGCCGACGACTACCTGGTCAAGCCGTTCGCGCTGGAGGAGCTGGTGCTGCGCCTGCACGCCCTGCTGCGCCGCCGGCCTCAGGCCGGCGCGTACGGCGGGCCCGCCGTGCCGGGCGGAGAGGTCCTCCGGTTCGGGCCGCTGGAGATCGAGCCCGCCGCTCGCGAGGTCCGCCGGGACGGACAGCCGCTGCGGCTGACCCGCCGCGAGTTCGAGCTGCTGGAGTACCTGGCCCGCAACGCCGGACTGGTGCTGACCCGCGACCAGTTGCTCGAACGGGTCTGGGGCTACGACTTCGAGGTCCGCACCGATGCCGTCGACACGTTCGTCAGCTACCTGCGCCGCAAACTGGAGGAGGGCGGCCGGCCCCGGCTGATCCACACGGTGCGGGGCGTCGGCTTCGTGCTGCGGATGCCGGAGGCACACCCGTGAGCACCGGAGAGCAGCCCGTGACCGGCCCTGCCCCCGCCCGGCGCTCGATGAGCCTCGCCACCCGGATCGCGACCGGCGCGGCCCTGCTCGTCCCGCTGCTCGTGCTGGGCACCGGCGCGCTGCTGCTCGGCCTGGTCACCCACGACCTGCGCTCCCAGCAGGACACCCGGCTGCGCGACCGCGCCGCCGCCGTGCTGCCCGCCACCAGGGCACTGCTGAGCGCCACCCAGCAGGACCGGCCCTGGGTCGAGCAGAACCAGCGCCGCAACCTGCTCGACGACGCGCTGGACGTCGGCATCCGGGTGGCGGACGCGAACGGAGACCGGATCACCGAGGGCGGCCCGGTGCCGGGCCCGGCCGCGGTGCTCCCGCAGCCCGCCCCCACGAGCCCCGGCGTCCTGGTCACCGTGCGGGCGCAGGGCCGCGCCTGGCGGGTGCTGGCCCGTCCGGTGACCGGCGCCGACCCCGGCACGCTCTGGGTCACCGCACCGGTATCGGCGACGAACCCGCAGGTGGACGCGGTGCGCGGGCGGATCCTGTGGGCCGCCGTCCTGGCCGCGCCGACCTCCGGCCTGCTCGCCTACGCGCTCGCCCGGCGCGCCACCGCGCCGCTCAGCCGCCTGGGCCGGCGGGCCGCCGCGCTCGACCCGCGCGCCGGCGCCGGCGGGTTCACCCACCGGCGCAGCGGGATCCGCGAGGTGGACGAGCTCGCACTCGCGCTGGAGAGCGCGCTCGCCCGGTACGACCACCAGGTCGCCCGGACCGGCCAGGCCCTGGAAACCGCCCGCTCGTTCTCCGCCGCCGCCTCGCACGAACTGCGCACACCGCTGATGAGCCTGCAGACCAACCTGGACGTGCTCGGCGCGCACCCGGACCTGCCGGCGGCGGACCGCGCGGACATCCTGTCCGACCTCCGCGACGACCACCGGCGGCTGCTCGACCTGCTCACCGCCCTGCGCACGCTGGCCCGTGGTGACCTGGTCGAGGAGGAGGCGTTCGCGGTGATCGACCCGGCCGAACCGGCCGCGGCCGCCGTCGCCGAGCTGCGCCGACGACGGCCGGAGGTGACCGTCGACACGACCGGCCCCGGCCTCACCGGAGCGGACGTCGGCGGACTGCGGGTGCACGGGTGGGAGGCCGGACTGCGGATCGTCTGCGACAACCTGCTGGCCAACGCGGCCGTGCACGGACACCGGCCCGGGGAGCCGGCCCGGATCGCGCTCGGACTGCGCCGGGAGGCCGGGCAGGCCGTGCTGACCGTGGACGACGACGGTCCTGGCATCCCGGCGCAGGACCGGGCGGCGGTCTTCGACCGCTTCCACCGAGGACGCAACAGCCCCGGTTCGGGGCTGGGGCTGACCCTGGTCGCCCAGCAGGTGGCCTTGCACCGGGGCACCGTCACGGTCACCGAGTCGCCCGGCGGCACCGGCTGCCGCGTCGAGGTCCGGCTGCCCCTGGTCGGCCAGGACGCCCCGACGCTGCCCCTGCCGGCCCGCCGCGACTGGATCCGCGCCACCACTGCGGGCCGCTGAGGCTCCTCGGGGCGCCGAACCGGTCGGCCGGCTCACAAGGAATCCACAAAGAGGCCCTCTACCGTCCTGCTCAGCCGGAGCGCCCGACGCTCCGGCCGGACCTGCCACCCGTGGCAACTGGAGGACTTCGCCATGCACACCCACCGTAAGGCGGCCGCAGCGATCGGCGCTCTCGCTCTCGGCACCACCCTCATCGCCCTCGCCGGACCGGCCCAGGCCGACGCCCCCGGCGCCACCCCGGTGGCCTCCTCGACGCCGAAGGTGCTGCCGACGCCCGAGGGCGACGGTGCGAAGGGCGTCTGCAAGCGGCTGCCGAAGGCCGAGCAGCGGGTCAAGAAGGCGCTGGACCGCCTGAACGGCCCGGTCACCGAGGCCGGCTCGATCGCCCGTCTGGAACAGCGGGTGAACAACGCCAAGGCCGCCGGCCACACCGCGGTCTACAACGACCTCAACGACCGGCTGACGTACCGCAAGAGCCTGGTGCCCACGCTGACCCAGCGGCAGAGCGACCTGAACGCCGTGGCCGGCTGGTGCTCCTCGCAGGGCCTCGGCACCCCGAACGCGCAGTGACCGTGCGCACAGTGGCCGTGCGCACAGTGGCCGTGCGCGGCACGGCGTCCGCCCCGGTCGACGGCAGGTCGGTGGCGGCACCGGTACCGGTCGGCCGGCTGTCGCGGCGAGCCGTCGCGATGACGGCCGCCCTGCTCGCCGCGCTCGCCCTGACGGCGTGCGGCGCGAACGGGAGCACCACGGGGAAGGGCGGCGCACCTGCCGCCGGCGCACCGTCCGCGGGCGCCGGCGGATCGGCGGCGAGCGGCGACCAGCTCGGCCGGATGCGACAGAAGGTGGACGCCGCCGACAGCGCCGCCGCCGCTGCCGAATCGGACGCCGCCAAGGACGCCCAGGACACCGCAACCCCCTGACCCACGAGCGCGACGGGGGTTTTGCACCGGCGGTCGCGGGGGGGAAACGGCGAGCCCGCCCCCCCGCCTGTGCGCCACCGCGAGCGGGCCCCCCGCCCCCCCCACGCGGGGGGCGCGCCCCGCCAACCCCAACCCGGCGAGGTGGGGGGCGCTCCCGGGGACAAACGCG
>NZ_JBHWGV010000183.1:0-3314 GCF_042732955.1 Kitasatospora sp. NPDC059747
TGACTCCCGGCGGCCCCTCCGCGCCGTGACCCCCCGCTGCGGCCCCGGCGCGCCCGTCCGCCGCGCCCCCCCCGCCGACCCGAAGGCGGCGACCAGGCGGCCGCGCTCGCCGGCCCGCACCGCCAGCACGACGTGGCTCGGCTGGACGCCCTCCATCGGGACGACGACCAGGTCCGGGCGCGGCGCGGACCGCCCGGGGCCGATCGGGACGAGGGCCACCGCCCGGCCGTCGGCGACGAGTTCGAACTTGTCCTCGTTCGCCGCGACGAGCGGCCCGTCGGGCGCCCGGCGGCCGTCCGGGCGGGGGTCGATCCGCCAGAAGGCGTCCCAGGCCGGGTCGGAGACCCGGGGGAGCGGCTCGTCGGCGATGTCGTCGAGGGTGACGGACGCCCGGCCGGCCAGGCGGTGCCAGGCCGGCACCACGAGGGCCCGGGGCTCGTCGTGCAGGACGGTCACGTGCAGCCCGTCCGTCCTGAGCGGCAGGCGGGTGACGACCGCGTCGGCCCGGTGCTCCAGGAGGGCCTGGCGGGCGTCGTTCCAGGCCAGGTGCCGGGTGTGCACGTCGGCGTCCGGGTGGCGCCGGCGCAGCTCGCGCACGGCCGGCGTGACGATGAGGTTGGCCGTGTAGCCGACGGTGATCCGGCTCGGCTCGGCGGCGGCCCGGGTGTGGGCGGCGGCCTGCGCGGCCGAGCGCAGCAGCGCCCTGGCGCGGGGCAGGAACACCTCGCCCGCCTCGGTCAGTCGGCTGCCCTGCGGGGTGCGGTCGAGCAGCTGCGCGCCGAGCTGCTGCTCCAGGCGGCGGATCTGCCGGCTGAGCGAGGGCTGGGCGACGCGCAGCTCGGCGGCGGCGCGGCCGAAGTTGCGGTGGTCGGCGACCACGGTGAAGTAGCGCACGAGGCGGAGGTCGAGGTCCGGCGGGGATGGGTCGGCCATGTCCCCAGCGTAAGCCCGGTTCCCTGGGGGTCGTCTTCGAACAGCACTCCGACCAGTGGTGATGCCTGATCCGTATTGCGCGATCCGGAACAGGACTTGGACGGCGGCCGCCCCACCCGCCGACGCTGGAGGCACCGAGCCGTACCCACGAGGAGTGAATGCATCATGCGCGTGTTCGTCACCGGAGCCACCGGCTTCATCGGCAGTGCCGTGGTCCGCGAACTGCTGGCCGCCGACCACGAGGTCGTCGGGCTCGCCCGCTCCGACCGGTCCGCGGCGGCGCTGGAGGCGGCCGGGGCCGGAGTGCACCGCGGAGCGCTCGACGACCCCGGGAGCCTGAGCGCCGGCGCGGCGGCGGCCGACGGGGTCGTCCACCTGGCCTTCATCCACGACT
The DNA here is from genome assembly GCF_042732955.1 of Kitasatospora sp. NPDC059747. Taxonomy (NCBI): domain Bacteria; kingdom Bacillati; phylum Actinomycetota; class Actinomycetes; order Kitasatosporales; family Streptomycetaceae; genus Kitasatospora; species Kitasatospora sp. NPDC059747. The sequence continues at coordinate 1,328 of NZ_JBHWGV010000183.1, forward strand.
TCAGCCGCTTCGAGGAGTCGGTCCGCGTCGACGGGCGCGCCATCGCCGTGCTGGGCGCCGCGCTGGAGGGCACCGGAAAGCCCTTCGTCGTCAGCTCCGGAACGCCCGCGGCACCGGGCCGCGCCGCGACCGAGCGCGACCGCGCCACCCCCGGCACCCCGGCGGCCGGCCGGGACGCGAACGCCCGCGCGGCGCTGGACCTCGCGGCCCGGGGCGTCCGCCCGTCCGTCGTCCGGCTGCCGCGCAGCGTGCACGGCGAGGGCGACCAGGCCTTCGTCCCGACCCTGATCCGGCTCGCCCGCGAGAAGGGCGTCTCCGGGTACGTCGGGGACGGCTCCACCCGCTGGCCCGCCGTCCACGTCCGGGACGCCGCCCGGCTCTACCGCCTCGCCCTGGAGGAGGCCCCGGCCGGATCGGTCCTGCACGCGATCGGCGACGAGGGCGTGCCGATCCGCGAGATCGCCACGCTGATCGGCCGCCGGCTGGGCCTGCCCGCCGGCCCGCTCCCGCCCGAGGAGTTCGGCTTCCTGGGCGCCCTCCTCGGCGTCGACCAGTCGGCGTCCGCAGCCCTGACCCGCGACCTGCTCGGCTGGCGCCCGGTGGAGCCCGGCCTCGTCGAGGACCTCGACCAGGGGCACTACTTCGCCTGATCCGCCGTCAATCGACGTGCCGGCACGGGAACCAAAACTCGGTGTACGAAGTCGAGTCTGGTGTGAATTCGAACGAAACGCAGAACGATCCGCCCCGGCCCCGCCCCGGCCGCAGGAGGCTGCTGGTGGGCGCCGCGGGAGGCGCCGGCGCCCTCGCGGTCGCGGCGAGCGTCGGCTGGTGGGCCCGTCGGGACGACGCCCGCGGCCCGCGGATCTGGAGCACGACGGCCGCCGGCGGCCGGGTCGCCCTGAACACCGGCGCGCAGAACGGCCTGTACGTCTCCGGCTACGACGGCAGGGTGAGCGCCCTCGACCCGCACACCGGCACCGTCCGCTGGAGCAGCGAGGTCACCACCCCCGGCCACGCCGACACACTGGACGGCTGCCCGATGGCCGTCGCGGACGGACTGGTGTGCGCCACCAGCCTGACCCGCCTCCAGGTCCTCGACGCGGCGACCGGCGCCGTGCGCTGGCAGGCGGAGGAACCCGACAGCATGACGGCCGAGTGGGGCGACGGTCCGGCCGTCGCCGGCGGCCGGGTGTTCGCGGCGTACGGGGGAGCCCTGCGCTCCTACGACGCGGCCACCGGCGAACTGCGCTGGAGCGGCCCGCCGGACACCTCGGGCGTTCCGGCCGTCGCCGGGGACACCGTGTACACGGCCGGGAAATCGGCGGGCGTGCGCGCCCACGACGCGAACAGCGGCCAGCAGCGCTGGGAGCAGAACGCCGTCGGCCGGCAGTTCACCGGTCCCGTCGTCCGCTCCGGCGTCCTGTACACCGCGGACTTCGACCAGGCGACGAAGTCCTCGACCGTCTACGCCCTGGACGCCGCCACGGGCCGGGTCCGCTGGCAGCAGGCCGAACAGGACGTCCCGGGCTGCCCGCTCGCGGTGGCCGACGGCACGGTCCTCCTGCTCGGCGGGCCGCGACTGACCGCCCTGGACGCGGGCACCGGCCGGACCCGCTGGACCGCCGCCGTCCCCAGCGGCCTCGGCCTCGGCGGCAACGCCGTCACGGCCACCGCCGACACCGTCTACGTCGGGACGAACGACGACCGCGTCTACGCCCACGACCTCGCGACGGGCCACCTCCGCTGGCAGGACGAACCGAAGCGCACCGGCAACGAGCGCACCGGCATCTACCTGGCCGCCACCGGCACCGCCGTCTACCAGGGCGGCCGCCGGGGCGTCCACGCGCTCGGCGCGGTGCCGTCGGCCTGACGTCCCGCCACACGACGCAGCACGGCGGCCCGCCCCCCCCCCCTCAGGCCGGCCGGCCCGCCGGCCCCGCAGGCAGCGCCGCGGCGGAGTGGGGGCGCGCCGCCCGGCGGCGCCGGG
>NZ_JBHWGV010000183.1:3324-4841 GCF_042732955.1 Kitasatospora sp. NPDC059747
GCCCGGCCCTGCCTCCCCCCGCCCGCGCCCGCCCCCCCCCCCGGCCCGTCCTGCTGCGCCGGGTGGATTGGGTCCGGCGCCGGAGTGGACGGCGGTGGGGCGCCGCTCCTCCTCGGGGAACGAGGCTGCCAGGTCGCGGACCTGCCGTGTTGTCACCGAGTCGACAGTTCCTGCGCACTGCGTCTACTCGCGGGCGCCCCCTGAGGACGCGGTGCGCCGGTGCTCGCTCGGGGAGATCCCGTACGCGGCCCGGAACGCCCGGCTGAAGTCGGAGGCGCGGGGGAGGCCCCGGCGGACGGCGACGGCCTGGACGGGCAGGGCGCGCAGCGCGGGATCGGCCAGGTCCTGGCGGGCCTTCTCCAGCCGTTGGCGGCGGATCCACGCGGCGACCGTCTCACCCTCCGACTGCTGCGTGAAGACGCGGTGCAGGTAGCTGACGGAGATGTGGTGCGCGGCGGCGATCACGGGCGGCGAGAGCTCGGGATCGTGCAGGTTCCGGCCGATGAACGTCCGGACGTTCTCCACCAGGGCCCGCTGCCGGGCGTCGTCCGGCAGCACGGCCTCGGCGTCCAGCTCCCGGGCCAGCCAGGCGGCGACGAGGTCGATCACGACCGTTCCCAGCCGCGGCGCCTCGGCCGGGCCGAGGAGGGCGGCCTGGCGGTCCAGCCCGACCAGGAAGTCGGAGAGCAGCGCACTCGTACCCTGGCGCCCCGAGAACCCCCGGCCCATCAGGTCGCGCACCCGGTCCGGGGGCAGGGGCAGCATCGCCATGGGGAAGTCGATGCCCAGCGCATCGGTCCGGGGTGCCTGCGGCCCGGCGGCCCCGGTGGCGCGGCCGGCGAACGCCCGCACGTCGTACGGGTGCGAGCTGTCGAGCACGGTCAGCTCGCCGGGCCGGAACACCGTCGTGCCGGCCCGGGGGTCGCGGGTCAGCGACAGGGCCCCGTCGAGCACCAGCGTCAGGTGGCACACCTCCCGGTCGGACTGCCGCACCCGCCGTGCGGACCGCCGGAACCTGGCCGGCGGGAACGACGACTTGAGGAGCGTGACCGGCCCCAGCTCCAGGTGCCGCATCTCCGCCTCGAAGTGGTCGGCGTGCGCACTGGTCATCTCACTGTCCCGGGTCCGCCCGATCAGCTCCCGCCAGCAGTCGAAACGGTCCTCCGCAGGCAGTTCGTCGCCCCGGAACACGGTCCCCGCACTCCCGGTCAATCCCGGCTCCTTCCCTCGGCTCCTGTCCCCGTCGGATCTCGATTTTCCTCTTCCGATCATGAACTGGTAACTTCTTATCCGTCGACGGGACCAGATCGCGGAAGCGAGCGGGGCCAGGTCGGTCAGGCGTCGGTGGTGCAGTGGTAGCACGCCCGCTTTCAGCGGGAAGGGTTCGTTCGATTCGGGCCCGGCGCTCCAACTCGTGGGGGCGGGAGCCGGTTTCGGCTCCCCCCCCCACGCCGATTCCGCGGGTCAGATGCCCCGGCCGACCCGCGGTGCGGGCACACGCGGCAGCACGTCCCAGA
>NZ_JBHWGV010000183.1:4851-12886 GCF_042732955.1 Kitasatospora sp. NPDC059747
ACCCCGTGAGCTGGTCTCGCTTGTCTGCGCCGCGGGCGCCCCCCCCCCCCGGGGGGGGGGGCGGGGGGCGGCCCCCCCCCCCCCCCCCCACGGCGTTTCCGCGGGTCAGTTGCCGCGGCCGTCGCGGGGAGCGGGCACACGCGGCAGGACGTCCCAGAGCGGCTGCCCGCCGGCGGCCCAGCGGGCCAGGGTGGGGCGGTCGACCAGGAGGATCCCCTGCTCGGCGCCCCAGTGGCGGGAATCCCGGGAGAAGCGGCCGTTGGTGACGACGACGGCGACGTGCGCGCCGTGCACGCGCTGGTAGGTGCCGGCGAGGGCGTACAGCACGCCGACGCCGACGGGTTTGCCGCCGACGGGATCCTGCTTGTGCTTGCACTGCACGGCCCAGCGCCGGCCCATCGGATCCTCGGCCAGCACGTCCACGCTCTGGTCACCGGCCCGCCCGACCTTGCTCGCGCGGCAGCCGTCGCGCTGCAGCAGATCGCGCACCGCGTACTCGAACGCGTCCGGCTTCATGTGGTCGATCCCGCCCGGCCCGCTCAGCGCCAGCCGCAACTGTGCCGCGTGCAGCTGCTGTTGCCGGGCCGCGAGCGCACGCCTGCGCACGACGGCCGCCCCGGCCGCGCCCGCCACGACGGCGGCGACCACGAGCACCCACCAGTTCGCCGCCAGCCACCGCACCACGGTCACCACCAGCCCGAACGCGAAGAGCCCGGCCACCCCGTAGACGATCCAGGTGCCATCACCACGCCGCACGGGCCTGCGCCGGCGCCGCCGCACGGGCGGCCTGCGGCTAGCCAAGCTGCGCTCCGGGGTTGTTCGTCCTCGTCAAACCGGTGTCCTCTCCTGGGGGATGGCCTCGTCGGCCGGGAGTCTCAATGGGTCGCGTCGACGGCGACGCCGACGAGCTGGAGGATCGCCCGCCCCCAGGCCGTGGCCGCGATCAGGACCCCGAACACGACGGCGGTGAAGACGGTGACCGCCTCGTCCACCCGGCTGCGCGCCTCCGTCCGGCGCCGGAGCCGGACGACGATGAGGATCGCGAGGAATACCGTCGCACTGATCGTGTACCGCAATGCCCGCCCCCGGCTGCATGTTGACCCTGTGTGAGCCGCCGGTCACCCGGAGCCCGATGTCGTCCGGGCGAGCATGCCAGAGCGGCCGCCCGCCCGCAGCCGCTTCGGGTAAAAACGGGCGGGGGCGAACGGCCGCTCGGGAGGCCTGCGCTCAGGAGGCCTGCGCTCGGGAGGCCTGAGCCCAGCAGGTCTGCGGTCAGGCGGACTTGGCCGTGGCGCGGACGCCGAAGTGGACGTAGCGGGTGCCGTCGGCGAGGGCGTAGAAGACGACGGGGATCCACGCGTCCTTGTCGTTGCGGCGGCCCGCGAAGACCGTCTTGGCGGGAGAGTCGGACACGGGCGTGAGGTGCCAGACGAGGGGGTCGAAGGTGCCGGCGAGGCCTCCCCGGCCTTCGTAGCGCAGGTCCAGCACGCCCTCGCCGTCACCGTCGCTCTCGCGGGCGGTGATGGTCATCAGGAAGCCCTCGCGCAAGTAGTGGCCCGTGAACGGCTCGGTGTCGACGGTCGGAGGGTTGTCGGCCGGGCCGAACGCGGGCATGGCGACCCCGGCGAACTCCGCGCTCAGCTCGCGGCACAGGGCCTCGTGGACCTTCGGCGCGGCGCCCCCGCCGTTGGTGAGCAGGGCGATGGCGAGGCCCTTCTCCGGGATGGCCCGCAGGTAGGCGAGTTGGCCGAAGGTGCTGCCGTCGTGGCCGAAGCCGCGGGCGCCGTCCCACTCGAACAGGCCCCAGCCGAGGCCCCAGTGGGCGCCGAGGAACCACTGGTCGGGCATCTCGACCTCACGCGTGAGCATCGCCTCCACGGCCGCGGCGGAGAGCACCCGGGTGCCGTCCGGCGCGGTGCCGCCGTCGACGAACATCCGGGCGAAGCGGACCACGTCGGCCGCGGTGGCGCTGATGCCGCCGTACGGTCCGGCGGAGCGCGGCAGCATGTTCCACAGCGGGGTGGGCACCGGGTCCTCGCCGGGCTCGCCCATGTGCCCCATCGCGGCGCGGAAGCGCAGCACCTCCTCGGGCAGCGTCATGGTGTGTTCGAGCCCGAGCGGCTCGCAGATGAGCTGCTTGAGCGCCTCGTCCCAGGTCAGGCCGGTGATCACCTCGACGATCCGGCCGAGGACGTTGTAGCCGGTGCTGGAGTACGACATGGTGGCGCCGGGCGGGTTGGTGAGCCCGACGTCGCGCGTGCCGTCGACGTAGCGGGCCAGGCAGTCGTCGCCGCGGCCCGTGTCGTCGACGTGGTCGCCCTCGATCCCGCTGGTGTGGTTGAGGAGCTGGCGCGGCGTGACGGTGCGGGCCGCTTCGGCGTCGGCGAGGGCGAAGTCCGGCAGGATCTCCGCGACCGGTCGGTCCAGGTCGAGCTTGCCGGCGTCGGCGAGGCTCAGGACGAGGGCGGCGGTGTAGCCCTTGCTGACCGAACCGATCTGGAACACCGAGTCCGTGCTGGTCTCCACCCCCGTGCCGGTGTGCAGGATCCCGCCGGCCACCTCGTGGATCTCACCGCCGGTGAGGACGGCCAGCACGGCGCCCGGAATGCGGTGGACGACGAGCAGCTCGTCGAGCCGGCGCTGCCAGCGGTCGGTGTCGAACGCCCCGCCCGTCCCGGTCCTGCCCAGCGCCCGGTCGACGACCCGCGCGGCCTCCTGGTGCGTGCGGTCCACGAGCTTGGTGACCTCGCGGTCGACGTTCTCCGAGAACTCCTTGTACATGTCCTTCGACACGTTTCCCCTCCCAGATGACGGGTGGTGCGTGGTCGCCCCACCCATTCGAACACCGTTGGAAACGGTCGCGGCGCGGGCCCGGTTCCCGTCCGCCGGGAAATTTCCAACACCGTTCGAAACGGGCTCGGCGCCTATCGGCCGCTGACGGCTACGCGAGCGCCGCGAAGCCCGTGCACAGGAGCCGGATGCTCCGGGTGTACTTCTCGTCCTGGCTGATACGCGGGATCAGCGGGCCCATGACCAGGGGGAACCGCTCGCACAGGTCGGCGTAGAGCTCGGCGGTGACGGGCGGGGGCGTCGCCGGCTGGTTCTGTTCCTGGAGGACGAAGCCGGTGGCGTGACTGAGGAGGGTGTCGGCGGCGGTGGCGCAGTGGTCGGCGGGGAGGCCGGCGTCGAGGAGGGTGCGCAGCAGGCGTTCCATCAGGGAGAGGGCGCCGGGGCTGAGCATGCCGGGGCTCTCGGCGAGCAGTTGGGCGCCGCCGGGGTGCTGTTTGATGCTCCGGCGCAGCGTGGCGGCCTGGGCCTCGACGCGGTGCTGCCAGGTGGCGTCGGCGGGGAGGGCGGCCAGGGCTTCGGTGCCGGCGTCGTAGGCCGCTCGGCAGACCCGGTCGGCCATCAGGGCGAGCAGTTCGTCCTTGCCGCGGACGTGGTAGTAGAGGCTGCCGGCGTGGGCGTCGAGGCGGTCGGCGACCTGGCGCATGGACAGGTTCTGGTAGCCGACCTCGGCGAACACGGCCATGCCGGCGTCGACGATGCGCTCCTTGGTGAGCTTCATGCGCTCCACGGTACCGTGTTTTCCAACACTGTTCGAAAACTGTGCTAACTTTGCGCCATCACGTTTTCGAACGGCGTTGGAAAACGCCGAACCGGGGGGAGGGCGGGCATGGGGGCGATCCTGTTCAACGTGACCACGGCCGCGCTGATGGTCATGATGGTCAACTGCGGGCTCGGCGTGGTCGGCCGGGACACCCTGCGGGGGCGGCCGCTGCCGTGGGCGGCGATCGTCCTGACCGCGCTCGCCGTCGGCGGCGTCGTGCTCCAGCTGGTCTGGTCGGGCGCCATGGACGCGCTCGACGCGGACCCCGCCAAGTCGGGCTGGTGGCGCGAGTTCACCTCGGTGTTCATGCAGAACGGCGGCCTGTTCGGCGGCCTGTGGAACCTCGTCACCCTCGCCGCCGTCGCCGCGCTCGCCCACTGGTACTGGGGCGGCACGCTCACCCTCGGCTTCTTCCTCGCCGGCATCCTGCTGCCCGGCCGGATCGACGACCTGCTCGGCTTCGGCGACGGCCCCAGCACCGACCCCCGCAACTTCGCCGGCAGCTCCGGCGCCACCTACTTCCTCGGCGCCACCCTGGCCCTCGCCTTCCTCACCCGCACCCGCGTGCCGAAGGAGATCGCCCTGGCGGCCGGCGTCCCGGCGCTGGGCACGGCGATGTGGCTCGCCCAGGAGAACGGCCACGGACTGGTGTCCGTCTACGGGTTCGCCCTCGGCGCGCTGGCGTGGGCCGTCCGGAGCCGGCTGGTCCGCCCGGCGGCCGAGCGGACGGCCTGACCCCGGACGAGCGGTACGAAGCGGCAGCGGGTGCACGGCGCCCGCTGCCGTCTTGCGGCGTTCAGTGGCACAGGGTGCGCAGGGCGGTGACGCACTCCGCGGCCCGGCGCTGCGGGTCGGCGTCGGTGCCGGCCCAGGCGATCCGGGCGTCCGGACGGATGAGGACGGCGCTCACGTCCCGCCAGATCGGGTGCGCCGCCTCGGTGTCGACGGTGGCGGCCCGCTGCTCCAGGCCGTCAGCGGGACATGGTGTCCGCGTCCCGTCGAGGTCCAGCAGGAGCGGTCGGCCGTGGTGCATCAGCGGGTGGGCGGTGGGTGCGTCGGCCGCCGCCAGGGCGAGGCCGGCCAGCCGGGTGCCGGTCAGCGGGTGCGCGCCGGGCACGGTGCCGGCGGGGATCGGGTCGTCGAAGCCGGCGATCCGGCGGGCCCACTGGTGGTTGGTCCGGGGTTCGGCGAGCGCGGCGGACCAGACCTCGCGCAGCGCGATCTGTTCCGGGCTCGCCGCCGCGAACAGGGCGAGCTGCGCGCGGGTGTTGTCGATGACGGCGCGGGCGGCCGGCCGGCGCTCCGTGTCGTAGCTGTCGAGCAGTCCGTCGGGTGCCCGGCCCTGGAGGGTGGCGGCCAGCTTCCAGCCCAGGTTGGTGGCGTCCTGGATGCCGAGGTTCATGCCCTGCCCACCGGCCGGGAAGAACATGTGCGCCGCGTCCCCGGCCACCAGCACCCGTCCGGCCCGGTACCGCGCGGCCTGGCGGGTGGCGTTGCCGTAGCGAGAGAGCCACCGCGGGTTGCGGATGCCGAGATCCCGCCCCAGCAGGGCGCGGGTCTGCTCGCGCACCTCCTCCAGGGTCAGCGGTTCGCCGGCGCCGAGGTGCATGGTGGCGGTGGACAGTCCTGCCAGTCGGTGGACGCCGTCGCCGATCGGGGCCGCCAGGAACGAACCGGCCGGCCCGGTGGCGCCGAGCGGCGCGGCGGGCGGGTCGTCGAGTTCGACGTCGGCGAGCCACCCGGTCATGGTGGTGTCCTGACCGGGGAATTCGATGCCGGCCGCCCGGCGCACCGCGCTGCGGGTGCCGTCGCAGCCCACCACCCAGCGGGCCCGCACGGTCCGGTGGGTGCCGTCGGCCCGGATCACCGCCTCGACGGCGTCCGGCCCCTGGGTGAGCGAGACGACCTCCTGTCCGCGCAGCACCCGGGCGCCCACGGCGACCGCGTGCTCCTCCAGGAGCCGCTCGGTGACGGACTGACCGAGCGCCAGGATGAAGGGGTGCACCGCCCCGACCGTGGAGAAGTCCAGCCGGGTGGTCGCCGCGCCGAAGTGGCCGGTCGGCACCGGTGTGCCGCGTTCGATGAACCGCTGCGCGAGGCCGCGGGTGGCGAAGGTGTCCAGCGTGCCGGCCTGCATGCCGACCGCGCGCGACCGTCCGTCCGGTGCCGCCCGGCGTTCCACGACGACCACCTCCACCCCGTGCAGGCGCAACTCCGCGGCGAGCCAGAGCCCGACCGGGCCGGCCCCGGCGATGAGCACGTCGAGCATGACAAGTACTTCCTCTCACAATCGGCATGATGCTTCGGGACGGTGCGCCATGACGGCCGCGCGCCGATCCGCGGCCGATCCGCGGCGGTGAGGACGGCGGCGGGGACGGCGGCGGCGTCGTGGCGTCGGGCGGGCGCTGCGGTTCAGCGGGCGCTGCCGAGGTTCCGGTCGGCGTCGGCGCCTTCGAGCATGAGGGTGGTCTCCTCGATGCGGCGGAAGCGGCCGTCGGGGGCGAACTCGGCGAAGAGGTAGACCTCGATGCGGACGGTGGAATCGTCGGTCTTGGTGATGGTCATGGTGTGGCGGTCGGCGTAGCGGTCGCCGGAGATGAGCTCGTCGTGGACGTCGACCGAGCCGCCGACCACGACCGTGCGCAGGTGGGCGATGTGGGCGAGGAACTCGGTGCGGTCCGCCCACTCTCCGTCGGTGCGCTGGCGGTAGTCGGGGGCGAAGTGCCGGTCGGCGGCCTCGTCGAGGTCGAGTCCCGGGGTGAGGAGCAGGTCGGTGAGGGCGGAGCGTGCGTCGGTGCGGGTGCTGGCGGTGGTCATGACGGTCCCCTCGGGGTGCGCGATTCGCTGGAAAAGTGCGTGCGCTGAGCACGCATATGCACCGTACTACAGACTGCGTGCGCTGCGCACGTAAATCTGGGCGGGTGGAGAAGCCTGACGGAACGCGATGCGATGTGACGGAGCGCGACGACGTGATGTCGTCGGTGCCGGTGCCTCTACCGGTCTGTCGGCGCGTCGAGATAGCGGGCAACCGGACCGAGCGTGAGCAGTCCGCTGCCCGCCCCGGCGAGTTCCCCGGCGGAGGGTCGGAGGCGTGAGCGTGCGCGGGAGAGGGCCGGCTGGTCGTCCAACTCCTGCGCGAGGAAGGCTTCCAGGCAGCACAGTGCCTCGTAGAGGAGGTCGGCCGGCGGCTCGGGGAGGGCGCGGAGGGCGGCGCGGGCACGGCCCCGGTGGCCGGTGGCGAGGTGGGCGAAGGGCTCGGCCCACGGGCGGTACGGGCCCCAGTCCTCGGCGAGGTCGACAGGCGGGACGGCGCCGCCTTCGGCGAGACGCAGGCAGAGGAGGGCGAGGGGGAGGAGGCCCTGTTGGAGGCCGGGCATGCCCGCGCCGTCGAGGCGTTCGGCGGCGGCGCGGTAGGCGGATTCGGCCTCCCGGGTGCGGCCGTGAGCGGCGAGCCGCAGGGCGGCGTACCACTCGGTGAACACGCCGACGAGCGGGAGCTCATGGCGCTCGGCGAGCCGGTCGGCTGCGGCGGCATGGGCGTCGGCGGCGGTGAAGTCGGCCGACGCGCAGGCGGACTGGAGGCGGACGAGGTGGCCGAGCACCTCGAAGGTCACCAGCCCGTGGCGGGCGGCCAGGCCCACCAGCTCGGCGCCGATCGCGTCGCGCTCGGGTGCCTGCCCGGCCCGGCGGCAGGACTGCATGAAGCGGCCGTTGAGCGCGAACGCGAGGAGCGTCGGATCGCCGAGGCGCCGGGCGAGGTCCTCGGCCTCGCGGGCCGCCTCCGGCCCGCGCTCCTCGCGCGTGCCGCGCATCTCCAGGGCGATCGTGGCGAGCAGGCGGCAGCGCGCCGCCTCGGCGCCGGCGGGCAGGGCGGCCAGGGCGCGTTCGGCCGCGGCGACGACCCGGGCGGCCAGCCGCGGTTCGTCACTGCGGGTCCAGACGGCCGGCACGTCGTAGGCGCCGATCACGCGGGCCGTCAGCTCCGGATCGCCGAACTCCTCGGCCGCCGCGATCGCCTCCACGCGGTGCCGTGCCGCCGTCCGCAGCCCCTCCCCGCCGGTGACGGCCAGGTTGCGCATCAGCCCGACGGTGCCCTCCAGCCGCGCCCGCGCGGTGGCGGCGAGCGTACGGTCGTACGCCTCGGCGGCGCGCGCCCAGACCTGGGCGGCGGCTTCGACGGGGGTGGCGGTGCCGGGCGTGCTGGTCGTGCCGGCTCTGTCGCGCTCCCCACCCCCGTCCAGCTCCAGCTCCGGCGCCTGCGCCAGGATGTCCGCCTCCAGCCGCCGCAGTCCCGCCCCCGGGTCCAGCCCGAGGCGCCCGGCCAGCACCGACCGCGCCTCCCGCAGCACCTCCAGTGCCTCCCCCTGGCTGCCCGCCCGGTACTGGGCGAGGGGGGGGGGGGGGCCCCCGCGCCCCCGCCGCCCC